>JAAZDH010000061.1 GCA_012512865.1 Clostridiaceae bacterium
CGGCAATACCTTCTATATTTTTCCAATCAATTTTTACCTGGATGGTATCCGAGTAAATGCCTTGTGCTTCTGCTACTGCCAAAACAATGGTGGTATTCCTTGGAACTATAAACTCCCCGTTGTAAATGCCGCCATATTCTTTAGGGTTTGAGCCATCCGTAGTATATTTGATCAAGGTTGAAGCTGCAGGTACTGGCATAAGTTCCACCACCTTATCGGCGCCCCTGTCAAAAACCCTGTATTTAATCGTGATTCTATTCTGCCATTCCACCGGGTCCCCGGTCTCATGTTCACCCGTGCTGTCTACACACAGGAATGATAATTTTAACTCTTTTGTCTTGAACTCGTTAAAATTCTCTACCAGGTTGGAAGCTGTTGTAGCAGGTGCCCCGGTTTCGTAGTAAACCCTGTCTCCATATTGGGGTACAATCTTTAAAGTTACTTCCCCCGTCATATCATCCCTGCGGAGTTCTTGGACCAGGACCCCTGTTCTTGGTTTCGGGAAAGGAGGTTTTTCTATGTAACCGCCATGTTCGCGCCAGATGCCCTTTTTCAGCATGTCATCCCTTAAGGCATCCAAGGCCCCCGGGATGTGCCATTGCCAGGCGGGATTGGTGGCTGCCCTTTCTTTAATATCGTTCCATCGCATTTCCTTTTGTGTAAACAAGCGGTCTTCGCATTTTTTCCTGAAATTATCGCCTGTAACATCGAGAGTAAATTTTTCCCTATTTAAAAGAACATCCCTGATCTGCTTCTCGCCGTTATAATCATTACCCGTGAATTCCATGAAGAAATCAGCCTTCAGCAGCCCGGTTTTTGCAGGATAATATAGCTGCATAAAAGTTTCCCTGGCTGCCTGCAAAAGTTCCAGCTTTATCCTGTCCCGTTTTCCCAGCGCTTTTTGGTACTGGGGGTCATTGGCCGGCGTTTTATCCGCCTCCATCCGGGCAATGATTTGATTAATTGCCCTGTGTTCCTTGGCAGCATGATATAACTTTTCCATGGTGCTCTTAGTACCTGATAGGAGCATTATCCTGTTCTTGTAACGCTCGTTTTCGTAGAATTTTTGCAAGTCCGGGTGCAAGCCGGAACCCACCGTATAGGGTTCGAAAAGGACCAGGAGTATCTTGTCCTGGCAAAGCCTTATTTCATCAACGGCAGGAAATACCATGATTTCCTGGTAACAGTCTCCCAGTATCGGTTTAAACTTCTCTTCAAGGAAAGACCTTAACTCTTTTTTGGCGCTTTCATTATCGTATGAAGCCACCAGGGAATTCAATTCAGCAATAAGATTCCTGGTGTTTTTGAAAAAGATCCTGCCGTCACTGTCAGTATGCAGGTACCATGCACGCATGACAAATTCATCAAGGGCCTTTTTAACCCGCGTAATATCCTTCCCCGGTTCGCATAAATACCCTATGGTTTCCGTCAATGAAAGGCCCAGGAGGGCATTGGGAATGTCGGCAAGAGATGAAACAAGGACCAGCTTGGCCAATTCCTGCATGTGGGTTTCTTTCATTGATGCATCAATGATTTCAGCAATAGCTTTTCCATTAGATGCAACATCGTGGGCAATGGCATTGGTAAGCGAAGGCTTAATCTGTGTAACTGCCGTAAGCATTTCGGGATCATTTAAATCAAAGTCATATACATTAACAAGGTATTTTTCTCTAGCCCTTGGCTGTTCTCCACTGTATAACTGGGATATGATAATCCTCATAAGGCGGATAAGGCCACGGGTCTGCTGGAAGCCCGGGTTTTCCTTAAAACGGGCGTACAAGTCCCTTATTGATGGATGGAAAGGGTAAGAATCTTTAATACCCACAAAAACCTGTTCCGGGGATAGATTGGTATAGCCCATCTGTTTTGCTTCCAGGACAGCTTGTTTATAGGCATTGGCAATTTGATTTATTTCATTCTCATCAGGCAGTTCTTTAAAAAGCCTCTTTCTTAAGATGTGATAGACCTCGTCAGATGTACTGCTTACAGGTTCAATATTTAAAGCAGAACGGTTAACCTCGTTTTCCAGTTCCTTGAAAGATGATTGCAATAGCTCACTCCCGCTCTCGTATGTAGCTTTTAAATCAGAAATGACAAGGCATACGTTGGAAAGCTCTTCCTTGCCCAGAGCAGTGAAAAGGTTGGCCAAGGCAGTAGTAGTAACCATGGCCAAATTTGAATTACCGATCGTTTTTGACTTGGCATTTTCTAAATAAGGAGGCAGTTCATCCAGTAAAATAAGGAGAGGTTCTCCCTTTAAAAGGTTAATCCATGCTGTCTGGCCTGGTGCCTGCAGGGGGGTGTAATAATCCTTGAAAACTTCTTTCTTGCCCAGCTGTTCGGCAATTGCTCCCCATATGCCGTACGGTGCATCACTTTCCCTGCCGGTGAAGGCTACAACCTTGATTTTACCCAGGTGGCTGTCCTTGAACCTGTCACCTAGTGCTTTTGGCCTGAACTCGGGATACTTTGCCAGGAGTCCAAGGGCAATCATGTTATGGGTTTTACCGCCTCCCATGGATTGAGTTAGCTTAATCAGCCCGGTGGCTCCCTGCCTGTGAAAACGCTTGAAAGCTGTCTCAAGTAAAACTTTCATCCCTTCTGTCAAAAAGTTTTCTTCAAAAAAACGATATGGATCAACGCGGTTATCAATTAAGTTGGTAAGGTCTAAAACATCATCCCTCTTGGTTTCGTCCAAGACGCTTTCCCTTGGCCTGCAGAGTTCAAACAAGCTCCTCACTTTTGCAACCCCCTCTTTAATCCATTCCATTTTTAGCTGGCAGCATGGTTAACCTTTTTGCACCGCATTTATAATGCTTATTAATTAATCTGTCAGATTTTTTACCTTTACCAATGATGTGAATGTATACGTGACATATGTGTGCACTTACGCGCTGGATACAGTATTTAACACTTGCCTCGTAATTACAATACTCAACACAGCTATTCAACATAATAGTAATTCATATGACAAAATCTTTCAAGTTCTTAAATTTTTTTGTTTAAACCTTTCCCCCGCTTATACCCCATCGTTCTTGACCAGTTCGGCAAGAAACCTGGCATACCTTGCTTCTTCTCTCCAGCAAGGCATATTTTCTATATTTTCGAGTGTGGCAATATATTTAAGAATTTCAACGATCGTATTCCGCTGGCTCCAGTAATTAAGCAGTTCATTTTTTAGCCAGTTTCTACCCTGCTCCGTATTTTCGGCTTTTATTGCCAGGTGAAGAGCCGCCAACACATTGCGCAGCAAGGAATTGCTGAAATTATCCCCACCGCCACTACCAATACCTCGCATGCCGAATTCCACGGCTGTCTTGAGCCGGGCCTGGTTTGTGCGGGTGGAGGCAAGCAAGTTTTTATATTCTCTTACTCCAAACCCCTTTGCCAGCTCCTGGTAAGCCCCAATCTGATATATGCCATTTTTCTCTAAATCGAGACCCTTTATATAAAACCTTTCTTCCGGTATAAGCATTTTCCAGGGATAAGTATCAAAACCACCAGGCGTTAGATAATCATAGGCGATTTTTACTGCGCTATTAATGATCTTCTCTACAGGAGACTCCTCCCCGGGAACCCTGGTTTTCGAAAGCTCGTAGTTAACATCAATATCCTCGATTCGCTTGTAGGAAGTAAGTACTTTAAGAGAAGCGGCATAGGCTGCCAATAGGTAATCCGTATCACTAAAATTTGGTTCTTCAATGTCATCTATTTCTCGCATGCTGTCAATCTGCTTTATCACTTCCATTTCAATTTCCGGGTAGAGCTCATCTTTATAAGCGGTTTCATCAGACACTTGCTTTCGCAGTACTAAAAGGACAGTCCCCTTGACATAGTTGCCTTGCTTAATACCACTAGCTTCTGTTTCCGTGGCAATGCTCCACGCAGCTGTAACCCGGAGGCCTGCCGCCCAAAGGATCAATGCCAAGTCTGCCCATACGCTCACATCCTGGTGGGTAAACATAACAACCTGCATGCCGTTACCAGGCATGTGCTCTGCTAAATTCCGGTAGATTTCTACCATACCCTGGTTGAAACTTTCACCCGTCCCTTTTACTGCTAAAGCCCTTTTGCTGTCAGTGTACCAGCCAGGGAAAATATCAAGGAGCATCTTCTTGTCCCAGGCCAGGAAAAATTCTGAGAGTTCATGGTAATTGACGGCATCGGCATATGGGGGATCTGTTAACCAAATATTTGCATCCTTGTTAGTGTTCCTTGCATCTATAGTTTTATAATAACAATTACATGCTAATTCATATGCTTTAATTGAATAGTACCAGCTTGTACTTAATGATAAAATAGACCTTGTATTATAATTAAACAGTGTATTTAATGCTTGATTACTAAATGTATCTGCTCCTTTTTCATTAGCCCCATCAGAAATCCACCTGCATAGTTTTGAATTCCAGTTACAACATCTATTAATCCCTAACAATCCTACAACCTTCTCCTTTTGAGTCCTGGCGTACTGATCAACAAGCTCCATCAACAGCCCGTGCACCAGGAGCTGCCTGGGGTTAAAAAGTTGATGCCAATAATTCCAACCCCTTTCCCTTATCACCTGGCTCGTATTATATCCTTCTTCAATCCTGCTGCTGGGTATATACCCTTTCTCCTGCCAGCTGTTAAACCTCTCCTCCAAGTGCTGGATTACCTTTTCTTCCCTTGCCAGGTCTTCTTTGGTTGGGGCAG
>JAAZDH010000062.1 GCA_012512865.1 Clostridiaceae bacterium
AAATTGTCTTCTATAAATTGCTGTATTATTCCCACGGCAATTGCGCGGTCGGTATCAATTTGGCTTATCCTTCGAATTACTGCCTTTACTATATCATTGTTTGCAATACCTTTTATATATAATACCGCTATTTCATTCCTTGCCCTGCGCCCCAATTTCATTTTTATCACGGTAAGATTCTTGTCCTTTATGCGGCGCCTTATTATGGCAATATTTTCCCCCAGGGTTTCGATAAACCCGTCCCGGGGCGCATTTATACTTGATTCCATTGCAGGATCTTCAAGGTTGCGGGTTTTCCAGCCGGGTGTTTTTATAATAAGCGCTTTTTTTATATTATCAATAAACAGGATGGTATCCCCCGCCAGCACGGCGGAAAGGCATTCATTTAAAGTATTCGTCTCCCTTAAATCGCTTACTGTTATTATGGAATTTTTTATTCTTTTTTCAATTGGAACAGGTTTGCCAATACCTGTCCTGCTGCCGGCGCTGCCAGCGTTACCTGCTCCCGTTTTTCCCAGGCTCAAGTCATTTAATAATGGTTTTATTATATTGGTTTGTATTACGTTCCGGTCAGCAAGGTCGCTTATGTATACGGCCGCCAACCTGTACCCGGAGTTTTCCGGTATTATCATGCGTACAACCAGGTCAGAGCTGTAGCTTAATGTTTCCTCCATTGCTTTCAAATTTGATTCCAGGTCACCATTAACAGGTATTTCTTTATCCTGCCCGGTTGTTTCTATTTGTTCAATGGAGTATTTTTCGTATTTTTCGCTTTTTTCGCTTTTTTTACCTTTGCCCTTTAGCCAATCCAGCACCTTTTTTCCTCCCTTTCCTTCAAATCTTATTATTCTCAGGAAAGAGACAAATATTCGCAAAGGTTGCCCGGCCCTTTTTCCTTGGTCTAACCGCAAGATTTTTATTCCAAGTTTTTTAACCCAAACTGTTTCCTTATCCACCAGAATAACAAGGAAATCCCGAAGGGTATCATGAATGCAAAAAATGCTCCAACCCACAGCCTGAAACGGAACAGGGGTCTTAGTATTTTCCCAAGTGTATTGAATATATTGGCAGTGAATATGGTGAATATGAATATATTGAATATAGTTGATATATCCATGGCACATCACCTCTCAACCATATTGACAGCATACCATGCTACGACTAAACCGCCGCAATTATAATTGTTGGAATAATGCTGTTTCAAGGTTAATTTCCCATGAAAAATAAAATTTATGCGCGTGATATGCCAATTTAACGATAATGTTCCAAATTTACCAGCAATATACCAATTATTGCTAACAATGTGCTAAATAAATCCTCATATGATCCAATAAACCCTCATGTTACATGTCCTGCCGGATCAATCCAGCAGCCTGTCGACACCTGCTTTCTGTAACAGGGTTGAAAGCAGGTATCCCAGCACGGCACTTACCACTCCCTGGATCAAGTTGAAGGGAAGCTCCGAAATGGCCGCCATATAACCGAATGCCGGGTCAAATAGTTTTAATATTGAAAGCTCGGCGATAAAATATCCTGCAACCATTACAACCATGCCTGCAGCTATTGCCATAATTTTCTTCTTTTCATTTTTTTTCGAAGCACCTCTATACAATATGCTCTTACCAGGATTCGGCTTTCCCCTTTCCTCGCTTATCCTGCTTTTTCTTGTATCAATGCTGCTTTCATCAATACCGGAATTCTCTTTTTTAAAAACATCATGCCTGCTTTCGGCTATCTTTCCAACAAGGTATCCTTCAAGACCTTTTACAATAAAAGTTACCGGTGCAAAAATCATCCCTCCTGGTGCAATAGCGTCAGCCAGTGCAGGGCCAAAAGCACCGACAATAAATCCGCTGTTTTTCCCCAGCAGTATTGCTGCAATTATTATCACCGTATCTCCAAAGTTTATATAACCCGGTGGGACGGGCCCCGGAATGCGCGTAAAAATCGTGGTCAAAAACACCAAGGCTACCATTACTCCATTTAGTACTATTTTTTTGGTAGAGATTTTATCCATCTAATTATAAACCCCTTCCGTTTTCCATATTTCAAGCATTAACTCGTATCTTTCCAGGGGCATTCCTGTATATATACAGTTGGATGTGGAAAATATGTATCCTCCCCTAGGCATGCCGTTTTTCAACGCGTACCTTACCGATTCCTTGACCTCTTCTTCTGTACCTGTTTGCATGAGGCCGCAGTTAACATTTCCAATAAGGCATACCTTATCCCCGGCTAACCTCTTGACCTCGGCAATATCCACTCCCGCCTGGGGGTCTATGGAATGAAGGGCATGGGGGTTGGCTTCTACAAGCTGGTCAAGTATGGGCATTATATTCCCATCGGTATGCTTTATCGTGTAAAATCCCATATCCTTGTAACCCTTTATTAATTTTGCCAGGTAGGGGGTTACAAATTCAGAGAACATCGACGGGCTGAGGAAAGGTCCCGTATTGAGGCAATAATCCGCACACAGGGCAAAACCGTCAAGCCCTCCATGCCTGGCTATTTTCTCAGCCTTGGCCAGTGCGTTGTTCACCATTTTGTCCGCTTCTTCTTTCAGTTTTTCAGGCTCATCGGCAATCCTGTAACTGAATTCCTGCATATGTTCACCGTCAGGTATCGAAAACGTGGCATCCCCATGAATCATCAGGAAATACTTGTCACCTGTTTTCTCCCTGACAAGGTCCACTTGTCGTAGTATTTCTTCAAGCCTGGATGGATTCGGGTGCAGGAAGATGGCACTATGGTTGTACCTTTCAGCGGTGGCTATGAATATATCCGCCATGTCAACCCGGTGAAGCTCCCTCTCCTTCTCGCTCATCTGGTCCCACTGGGAATAATTCCGGTGAGACGGGTGTACCTTGTTGAAAACTTCCATTGTCAAGAAAAATACCAGCTCAAAATGCGGAACAAGCCCTGTTAACGGTTTTCTTTCAAGGGCTGCAATAAATCTTTCCCTGGGTGTCATCATCAAGCCTCCTTAAAAATAAATTTAGAAAACCTTTAAAATGTAATAATAAACATTGATATAATTATAGCACTTCATTAATGATTAATAAAGCTGCAGCATCTTAACATTATTGTATAACTTCGTGCAATCTTGCAAAAGTTGTTACAACTGCCTTGCGCTTTAATTCATTATATATTTCCAGTGCCTCGCCCCCGGTGAAATCCCTGGTTTCCGGGCTGTCATCCTCGATTATGGCAAGATTGGAAGCGTGCGCGGCAGCATCAAGGTTCCTTAAATTTAAAATCCCGAACGGCATGTTGCAAAGTATGGTGAGTTCCGATTCTTTTATATACTTAACATTTTCTTCAAATGCTTCGTCGCTTATTCCGCTGAAAGGCTTGTCAATCACCCGCTTTATTCCAAATACCTCGGCACAGGCGGAATCGCTGTCCCCATGCGTAAGAACCCCTATGGATATATCAAATCCCATTTCAAAAAGCTGTCTTATTACCCCCGAGGCAGAGCCTCCCCCGCCGATGATGTGAATACGTTTTTTCTCTTTCCTCATTTCGAATCCCGGGATATACACGTCCAGCAATCCCGTAATCCTGTTCCTGTACACGAGAGCATTAACCCCGTATGCTTTTGAAAGGTTTTCCGATGTCAAGACTTCTCCTGTTGCACCATCGGCAATTATCTCCCCGTCTTTCAAAAGGATTAACCTGGGGCAATATTTTGAAGCTGTTTTCAAATCATGCATAGCGGCAATAACGGTTTTCCCCGCGCAGCACAATTCCCTGCAGTAAGTGAATATCTGCTCCACGTGGGCAATATCCAGGTTTGAAGCAGGCTCATCAAGTAAAACAAGGTCTGTCTCCTGGGTGAGGAGCTTGGCAAACAGTATCCTTTGCCTTTCTCCGCCTGAAACCTTGGTAATTTCCCTGTTTTCAAATTGCAGGGTATCCGTGTAGCGCATGTATTTCCTGGCAACGTTGTAATCCTCCATGCTTTCTCCCCGTGCAAATCCCAGGTAAGGATACCTGCCTGTAAGAACCACGTCTATTGACGGGAACGGAAATGTTATGGCGGTATTCTGGCTCATCAGGGCAACTTCCCTTGCAACCTGCTTCTCGTTAAGTTTGCCAATATCCCTATTTTTGATTTTAACCAGGCCGCCGGGGGTATTAATCCCGTTTATGCATTTAAGCAACGTGGTCTTGCCTGCGCCGTTTGGGCCTATTATCCCGACAAACTCCCCGTGCATTATCTTGAGGTTGATATTTTTAAGAATTTGAACATCATCTATATAATAATCAAGCCCGGTGATTTCAAGTACGTAATCCTGGGCAGCATTGCCTTCCCTTGTTATATTCTCCTTGGCTGTGTTTTCCTTCATTTCGTTACCCTTCATTACAAAACGGCACCTTCCTTCCTTGTCTTGTTAAGCAAAAACAGGAAATACGGTGCACCCAGGAAAGAAGTTATTATGCCCACGTTTATCTCGGCAGGGGACACGATTGTTCTCCCTAGAAGGTCGCATAAAAGAAGGAATATGGCTCCTCCAAGGGTGCTTGCAGGAATCAGCACCCTGTTGTCGGGCCCGATTAAAAGCCTGATTATATGGGGAACCATAAGCCCTACAAAACTGATGGTACCGCTGATACTCACAGCGGTGGCGGTCAGGATGGAAGAAAAGACAAGGATACGTCTCCTGGTCTTGGAAGGACTTAAGCCCACGGATTGTGCCTCTTCTTCTCCCAGGAGCATAATGTTTAAGTCCCTGGAAAACAGGAACAGTATAAATATACATAGCAATATGGGAATAAAGGAGATTTTTACATCCTGCCATACCCTCCCGTTCAAGCTTCCCATCGTCCAGAATAAAAACTGCCTTACCTGGTCGCTGCTTATAAATGACAGAATTCCCGTGGTAACGGAACCAAAAAACATGCTTATGGCCATACCTGACAGTATCATGTTCATTACGGGAATTTTTCCTTTTCTTGCAGCAAGTATGAACACCAGGAAAGAAGCCGTCAGTGCACCGGCGGCGGCAAAGAGCGGCATGAAGATAACTCCTTTTGCAGGCAGGCCAAGACATATGGCCAGAACGGCACCAAGGCTTGCGCCGCTTGATACGCCAAGCACCCCCGGGTCCGCCATCGGGTTCCTGAACACCCCTTGCATAACAGCCCCCGAGGTGCCCAATGCCGCTCCAACCAGTATCGTGGTCACCACCCGCGGGAACCTGACATAAAAAATTATGGACTCCCAGCCTTCCTTAAAATCACTTATATTAAGCAATCCCCAGTTCTTAAGGATTATCTTGACGGTATCAAGAAAAGGCACGCTAACCGCACCAAAACCGGTAGAAACAACCGTCGCCAGAAATAGCAGGACAAGCATGACAAGTACTACTTTTCCTTTTTCTTTCATTTCTCTTTTCCTTTCCCATTTATTCGAACAATCCGGGGTAGACTGCCCTTGCCATATCTTCCACTCCAAGAACTATATTCTGGGACGTCGTTCCCAAATGCGCTTCAGGGAGGCAAAACACCCTGTTATTTTTTATCGCATTTATCCCGGCAAGGCTCTTGTCATTTTTTAAGCTCCCGGCAAATTCTTCCGCGTCAAACCCTTCGTATGACCATGCCGGGAGGAATATAGCATCAGGGTTTAATTCAACTATCTTCTCCTTCGAAATTTCCTGCCACATTACCATTCCTTGCTCGGCCGCAAGGTTTATAACACCCGCATGCTTTGTTATATCATCAAAAGTGGTGCCGATTCCGTGGGTGCAGAAAAAATTATTGTAGCTTAAAACCCTGAGCTTTTGATTATCTTCCAATGTTTTTACCTTCTCTTCTACTGCTTTTAGTTTTCCATCCATCCATTGAATAATTTCCTGCCCTTTACCTTTCTCGCCTACCAATTGAGCTACCGTCATTACCGCATCTTTAACCTGGTTTATGCTGCTGGGGGTTTTGAGGGCATAAACCGTAATTTTGGCATCCCTCAATTGCTTTATGGCGTTTTGATCGCTCCAGTCGGCAACTATTATTAAATCAGGCTGCATGGCTATAAGGCTTTCTACCTCCAACCCGGTCTTTTGTAAGTCCTTCACCTCTTCTGCCACGTTCGATTGGCCAGGGTCCACGGAAAGGTATGAAACGGCTGCAATCCTACCCTTGTCCACCAACGACAAAAGCATTTCGTCCGTGGATAGTGTAAGTGAAACGATTTTTTGCGGTTTCTTTTCAATTTTTACTTCAACACCATTGGCATCTGTCACTG
Source organism: Clostridiaceae bacterium (assembly GCA_012512865.1). GTDB lineage: Bacteria > Bacillota > Clostridia > Acetivibrionales > DUMC01 > Ch48. The sequence goes on from JAAZDH010000062.1 coordinate 6,248, forward strand.
TGAGGGGGAATTCACCGGCATCCTTGCTGCCTGCACCCTGGACATCGCCTTGGTCTCCGCCTGTTTCCCTGCCCGTACCGGAAGAGCTTTCGGTTCCTGTTCCCGTGCCCGTATCGCCAACTTCCTGGTTGCTCCTTGAAACGCAAGCAGTAAATGCCGCAAGAAGCACAAGAACCAGCAATAATATACCTGCAGTTTTTAATAATGTTAATGCTGATTTACGTGTATATATAAATGTTTTATTATTACATACATTGTTACACGTTTTACCAACTACTCCATCCCCCGGTAGTTTATTCTTATTCTTCGTATTAACCAAGCCTGTCATTTCTTTCATATCTCCTTTCTTTATGCATACTTATTTTTTAAAACTCTATGCCCTTCCTTGCCTTAATGCCCTTATCCATTGGATGTTTTACCTGGACTATTTCAGATACATAATCGGCAAGCTCTATCAATTCGGCGGGTGCATTTCGACCTGTATACACGAGCTCAAGGTTATCCGGCTTGTTCCTTGCCAAGTCTATGACCTTTTCCTTTTCCAGCAAACCTTCATTAACAGCAGCCATAACCTCATCCAGTATAACAACATCCCACTTCCCGCTGAATACGGCATCCACGGCAGTGTCAAATACTTGGCTTTGTATATCCCGGGCTTCTTCCATTTCCCTTGCATCCATTTCCCACGTAAATTTCTTTGGGGATGTTCCCCTGCACAAGGTAAACCCGGGCTCAAGCTTTTTTAATGAAGCCAGCTCACCGGTTTCCATGCTTTTTAAGAATTGGACCATGAACACTTTCAGCCCTCTCCCGCAGGCCCTTATGCCAAGACCGATTGCAGCAGTGGTTTTTCCTTTGCCATCACCCGTGTATACGTGAACCAATCCCCGCATTGTCCTTTTCTCACCTTTCGTTCATTATACTTAATACATTATGCTGTATTATTTGCGCTTTATTTATTACGCTTTCTTCATTCATCGCACTGCTTTATTTGCGCGATATATGCTGTGCTTTAGCATTGCGCTTTATACATTATACTTCAGCCGTTATACTTCCCAAGCTTGTTTTTCTCCCAGGATGCGGAACAATCTCCTTGTTCCATGCCCGGGCACGAGAACTGTTTCCTTGGTTGAGCGAGATAACCAGGAAAAGCGTCCCCGCAGCCGTATACTAAAAAACCTCTTAACCCGTACAGGTCAAGAGGTATTAAGCGAAAATATTCTTGTTTTTACCAATATTCACACCCCCTATCGACCGTAGAGTATTCATGTGAACCAGTACAGGCAGGTCTTCTGGCTTAAGCATCATCATTCTTTTTTTACCTTCCCATCCCTTGTACCAACGGGACAGTGGCATTATCAAAAAAGAACTCCTCTTTTACAGCGGCGGGACCGCGCGGGAC
>JAAZDH010000063.1 GCA_012512865.1 Clostridiaceae bacterium
AGTTTGAGGGGAAGCAGAAATGCGGAACCTTCAAATATATGAAAATCAAGCTCTCCGACTTTTCGAGAGCGTACCTCATGGTAAAACGAGGTGATCATCCGTGCATCGGCCAGTGGGCGCTTCCAGGCGGTTTTGTCAATATTGATGAAAATCTTGATGATGCGGCCTTAAGAGAATTGAGGGAGGAAACAGGCCTCGACAATATATATCCGGAGCAGCTTTACACCTGGGGTGACGTTGGACGGGACCCGCGTACGAGGATTATCACCGTATCTTATTTGTCGCTCGTAAGTTCACCTGTACCATCCGTTGCGGCCGGTGACGACGCGGACGATGCCAGGTGGATGAATGTTTTGCTCGAAAAATGCAGCACGAAAAAAATTTTTAGCGGCAATACCCTCGTGTATGAAATCATATACAGGCTGGACCTTTCATGGGATGAAGAGGGGGCAGGTAATGAAGGCAAATCAGGTAAAAAAGAGGAATTGGAAAATAAAGAGAAAGCAAGTCATGGGGAGGAATTGAGCAATAAAGGAGAACCAAGCAAAAAAGAGGACCCATGTGAAAATGGCAAGGTATATGCAGTTTTGAAAAAAGTAAAAACTATCAAGGGAAAGGTTTCAACTACCAGGTGGGAAATAATGGAGTCAAATCAAATAGCCTTCGATCATGCAAAAATTATTGCATATGGAATTGAAAAACTCCGTGAAAAGATTTGGTATACGGATATAGCTTCTAAATTAATGCCGGAATTATTTACCCTGGCCGATCTCAAGCAGGTTTATGAGCTTATACTTGACATGAAACTGGAAGGAGATTGGTTTAAGAAAAAAATTGCCGGCATCGTGATTGAAAGCGGTGAATATATAAAACATGACGGGAGCGTACAAGGGAATAAGCATGCAAGCTTGTTCAGGTTCAATCATGAATTTAATATTATGCAAGCATGATTTAATATTATATAATTATAGATGTTATGTAAGTATGTTAATAATTAGTGTTGTACAGTAAAAGGAGCTTATGTCGATGCTGTTATTACCAAATTAGGTATAGCTGTATAAACATTTACGATTTACCGCACAACACATATATAAGTTTACATAAATAAGGATTTATAAGTATAAGCTGCTGAAATCCAGTAAAATAGTGCCGTAGGGGGTCTGTACTTGCTTTTCAACTCGCTTGAATACTTGATATTTTACCCGGTTATAACAATACTTTATTTTATCCTGCCCCATAAGGCCAGGTGGGCCTTGCTACTGGCAGGAAGCCTTTATTTTTACATGGCCTGGAAGCCTGAATATGTAATTCTTATGCTGGCATCCATTTCGATTTCTTATATAACAGGGCTTAAAATGGGAAGCATCGGACAAAAGGAAAAAAGAAAAAAATATCTTTACTTGAGCCTTTTTGTGAATTTAGGGCTGCTTGCGGCATTTAAATATTTCAATTTTTTCAATGAGTCGGCAAGATTGCTTTTTAACCGCTTGAATATACAATACAATGTGCCGGGGCTGGATGTCCTTTTGCCAATGGGTATATCATTTTATACCTTCCAGGCATTAAGCTATTCAATTGATGTTTACAGGGGACGAATAAAGCCCGAGAAGCATTTCGGGATATTTGCACTTTACGTGTCATTTTTCCCGCAGCTGGTTGCAGGTCCCATTGAAAGGGCAGACAGGCTGCTTCCGCAGTTTTATAACGAGAATAAATTTGATTATGACAGGGTAACGGCAGGACTTAAGATTATGGCCGGGGGTTTTTTCAAAAAGGTGGTAGTGGCCGACAGGCTGGGAGTGGCTGTCAGCGCCATATACAATAGCCCCGCTGAGCATAACAGTATCCAGTTCATCTTGGCAACGGTATTCTTTGCATTCCAGATTTTTTACGATTTTTCCGGCTACTCGGATATTGCAATAGGAAGCGCAAAAGTGATGGGCATTGACCTAATGAAGAATTTCGACAGGCCCTATTTTTCAAAGAGCATAGCCGAATTTTGGAGGAGGTGGCATATCTCTCTTTCTACCTGGTTTAAAGACTACCTTTATATTCCCCTGGGCGGAAACAGGGTTAGCAAACTGCGCAATTATTTCAACCTTTTCGTGACATTCTTAATTAGCGGATTGTGGCATGGGGCTAATTGGACTTTCCTGGTATGGGGTGCCCTCCACGGTGCGTTCTCCGTTACCGGAAGAGCCCTGTCCCCGCTGAAGCAAAAAGCTGCCGGGATTACCCGGCTTTATAAGCTTCCATCGATATACAATGCTGTCCGGGTGCTGTTCACCTTTTCCCTGGTTTCATTTGCCTGGATATTTTTCAGGGCAAACACCATAAGCGATGCACTCTACATAGTAAGCCACTTATTTTCCGACTTGGGGAAATCGACAAACTTTCAATACCTGGCAACTTCCGTGTCAAGCATGGGTTTGACGAAATTCCAGCTTACCATTACTATCCTCGGAATAATTGCAATAGAATCGGTCCACCTCCTGGAGAGGAAAAGGGATATGGTTGAATGGCTTTCAAGCAAGCCAGTAATTATAAGATGGGGCATTTACTCCATCCTGGTCACGGTAACTTTTTGGCTTGCTTTTAGTGAAACCAAGCAATTTATTTATTTCCAATTTTAAGAAAGCTCCTGCTTGAGAAAGCTTCCTGGAAAGAATGAAATAATAGGGCAGGAAGGATTGTAAAGAAGGCTGATAAAAAAGAGGAAGGCTGAAAAAAGAACAATAAGAAGGCTAATAAAAAGTGCAGCAAGAACGATAAAAGATGCAGCAAGAAGAGAGACAAGAAGGGTGGTTTGCAGTATTAAATGAAGCTTAGAATTTTTATTTTCAAGGCAATATTGATAACGCTAATAGTACTTTTTCCTTTTTCCTTCATCAATTATATTATTGACCCGTACCAGTTTTACAGGAAACCGACCCTGTACAAGCCCGTTTATTTCACCGACCAGCGCTACCAGAACCCGGGACTGGCAAGAAGCCAGGATTACAGCATCGCATTTGTGGGGACAAGCATGAGCGATAATTTCCTGCATTCCTACGTGGAAGAAAAAATGGACAGGAAGATGGTAAGGCTTTCAATCATGGGGGGCTCAATGTATGAACAAAAGCTTACCGTTAACCTTGTCATAAATGCGAAAAAAGCTGGTACCATAATATGGGAATTAAATTACTATTCCTTCAGGGGGGGCACAAAAAGGGTGACGGAAACGGGAAGGGGCTTTCCCTATTATTTTTATGACGACAACCCGCTGACCGATCTTAAATACCTGTGTAATTTTGACACCCTTCTTAAGAGCTACTACATATTCCTTAATGAGTACAGGGGAAAGATGCATTACACAATGACACACAACCTGGAGATGCTGAATGCATGGTTTGCCGGGTCGAAATTTACCAGGGAAAATGTCATAAAGGATTGGAAGCTTGCCCAGGATGACCTGGAAAGGGCTAACCCTCAAGAATTTACATGGGACCAGCTAAAGGCAAATGCGGATAAAAACCTTTTAACGGTGCTAAGAACAAACCCGGATATTGAATTCATACTATTTTATCCTCCTTTTTCAATAGTTGCCCATAAGTTCCTTGATGGGAGAGGTTTATTTGATAATGAACTAAAACTAAAACAATATATATACGAAAATTGCAAGGATTTGAAAAATGTCCGGATTTACGATTTCCAGGATATAGAAGATATAATAGGCAACCTTGATAATTACAGGGACATGACCCATTATTCAAAGGAAATCAATGAATATATGATAGATTGTATTGTTTCGGGAAAGCATACTGTCACCGATGAAAACATGGAGGATAAGCTTAAGAACTTGGAACAATTGGTAAGGGCGTTTTCAATCGCACTGTGATATAAAATATATATATGGAAATTATGTTATTCATCCTCCTATCCAATAAACCCGGCAATCATCCTGTTGATTTCTTCCCTTTTGTGCAAAAGCCAACCGGCGTCCCTCGGGTATTTCTTGAATGTGATGGGGTAGCCCAGCCCTTTTTCAAGGAGATTCACGGTTTCCTCGTACCCGGTGTGGCTTTCCAGCAACTTCAAGGTTCGCATGTCCTGGAGACCCTCGTAAAATACTTCAAACCTCAGGGACTCTAACGGCTTTTCGTCTTCACCCGGGTAAACCAGGAAGGCATCCCCGGAAGGGAAGGAATGGCTTGCATCGGTAACCTTGTACGGGTCGATTGGATAACGGGAAAGCAGTGAATACCAGAAGTTATAACCCCACTGGAGGAAACCCGCTATATTATACTTGTAAAGCTGCGTTCCCAGTATCCTGTTCCGGGCGGAGGGCATGTTGAAAAAGCGGTTTGATACTTCCTTGTATTGGCTGCAGCAGTAATAGGTCCACAGGTTCGGCACCTTGTTTTCCAGGAAGGGCTCAATGTGGTCCGTGGCAGGTATGGGATTCTTGACCAGGCCAGTCTCATAGAACTTGTAATCGGACAAAGCGTCAATTACGGGGAATCCTTCTATGTAGGGATATATGGCGGAAGCGGCATTCTTGTAAGATTCGTAATGATCCATGTGCGGTTCGTCCGAAACGTGGAAATAAACACGGTCTTTAAGGTTGTGATGATTGATAAAATTAATTAATTCGGGAAGAAACTGGCTCAAAAAGCTCCTGTATTCTTTGCCCGAGGCATCCGTTTCCCACCCGAAAATGCGCTTGTATTCGCCATTCTTACAGGCCATTATTTTAGGTGCATGCTTGGCTCCCCACTGGGTGAAGAGGTGGGAAAGCTCGAAATACTTGATACCCACGGCCAGGCATATGTCGACCCAGCGTCTCAGCCTTTCGAACCCGAACTTGTAGGCAGCGCCCGCATGGTCCCTGCTGCAAACCTCCACATCTACCAGCTGTACGGTTGGTCTTTCGCTGCCAACATCAGTGTCCAGCGGGGGTGTGAAGAGGGGGGTTAAAATCATGCTAATACCGTGATTCACCGCGGTTTCCAGGTAGTTTTTTACTATTCTCCAGTACCTGTCGCTGAAAACTTCCGCATTATACCACGTGGAGAGGCAGTCCGTGTGAAACCATTGGGTATAGATTAATGATTGTTCCGGCAGGGAGGCATTGATGATTTCAAGCCTGAATTCGGCCTTGCCCAGTTCGTCACCGGACGGGGAGGTAAATGTTATTATTATGGGGTATATCCCGGCCTTTGCCATTCCTCCAGGTTTTACCGTAATCCACAAAGAACGCCATTGGAGGGGTACAAGCGGGGCACTTTCGTCTTTCAGCGGCAGCAGGATGTCAGGATACAGGCCAGGCGTGGTGCGAAGAACATAATCATCATGGTCGCCGTAACACGGGAATTCCGAGGGGGCAAGCCCAACCTTCCGGACCGTGATCCAACCGGATAATTCGGATGATATGGTAATAACGGCGCTGCTTGACCTTACATCGTTCCACCTGTAAGCCACCTGGAAAGAATAAACTTCATTCAAAAGCATTGAGCCGACTTTCCACTCTAGAGCTTTAAGATCCTCGTCGGCAAACACCTTTTCAAGAGAACTGAGCAACCTGATTTCCAACTTTTCTGCTTGCACTATTTGAAAACCTCCCTCAGCATCGGCTTGATAACCTGCCCGTAAGATGCATATTGTACGGGGTGGACTCATGGACTTTGCTATCCTGATTTTTGAAATATTCTATCAAAAAATGCTACTAAAATCAAACGAAATCATTTATAATTATAATCGTAGGCATAGGTGCAGGCATAGGCACAGGGTTTATTATTACAGGCACATAAAAAGTATATTGAAAATTATTATACGGGGGACGGTTCATGGCCAGGTATGTGAAAGTGAGTACTATCGGGGGGAATTACCGTACTATACCCAAGGGAACTGGTAAGCAGGAAGCCGTGGAAAGAATGATTGAGTACTGGGAAGGAAAGTTACAGCAGGTATTGCCTGATAATCCCGATCTGATAGTTTTGCCGGAGGCATGTGACAGGTACCAGAACCATACTATTGAAGAGAGAATCCAATATTACAAAACAAGGAAAGACCAGGTATTAGAATTTTTTAAGGATGTAGCTAAAAAACATAACTGCTATATTGCCTATTCAGCTGCAAGGGAAGTACCCGACGGGTCCTGGAGGAACTCTACGCAAATTATTGATAGAAGCGGCGAGGTTATTGGCATATACAATAAGAATCATGTTGTCATAGAAGAAACCACCCGGGGCGGGATACTTTGCGGCAGGGAAGCGCCGGTTATCAAGTGTGATTTTGGTACGGTTGCTTGTGCAATATGTTTTGACCTTAATTTTGATGAAATACGGCTAAAGTATATAAGGCAAAAACCTGATATGATTCTTTTTTCTTCAATGTACCATGGGGGGCTTATGCAGGCATATTGGGCTTATTCCTGCAGGGCACACTTCATAGGGAGCGTTACCGCTTTACCGTGTACGATAATTTCACCTGTTGGAGAAATACTTGCAAGCAGCACGAACTATTTTGATTTTGCTACTCACACCATTAATCTTGACTGCCGTGTAATACACTTGGATTATAACCGTGAAAAGCTCCAGTTGATAAAAAATAAATATGGTTCCCGTTTCAAGGTATCAGACCCCGGCTATCTTGCTGCAGTGCTAATCTCGAGTGAAACCGATGAATTTACAATAGATGATATTGTAGACGAATTCAAGCTTGAACTGCTGGATAACTATATGGAAAGGTCTCTTGCCCACAGGCACAATCCAAAAAATATGGAAAGCATTTGATTTATTCCTGGTGGAATTATCAATGAAGTTAATGCAAAAAAATTGATGCAGTGTAAAAGAGGTTGATGCGGTGTAAGGGAAGCTAATGCGAATAAAAAGGAGGTCATAGGTATGATGAACCAGGAAAACAGGGCAGGCAGGGGAACAGGAAGCAGCAATAGGAATGCATCTATAGCTGGAGCTGCATTTATCCCTGCTTTGGCAATGCTTTTAGCAGCAGTGCTTTTTTTGGTTATGATTGCAGGATGCAGTTCTCCAGGCATGAAAACAGAAGATTCTGTTGCGGCTGACCAGTATATTCAACCTACCGGTGCCTATAGCGGCACAGCTAGTATTGAAGTTACTTTTACTGATAAAGCCGGAAGTATCTACCGGGATGGCATCAAGTCATCGTATTCCGAAAGTACGGCAAGCAATGAAGACATCAGAAAAATCATAAAGAGCGGCGATATTGCGGTAGAAGTAAAGGATGTTGAGGCTGCTTATTCCAGGATAATAGAAATTGTCAATGAAGTAGGCGGCGAAGAATTTAACAAAGCTTTTACTGTATCGGGAGATTATAAGAGGATGGAGCTTGTCTTGAAAATCCCGCCGGAAAACCTGGATTTGTTTGAGCAAAAGCTCAAGGAATATGTAGGCGAAGGAAAAATAAAAAGGTCAAGAATTAGAAGCGAAGACATAACTTCCCAGTATTATGATTACGCTGCACGGCTTGAAAGTTATAAAGCCAGCCGGGACCAGCTGAGGGAATTGCTGAAAAAAGCCGAAACCGTTGAGGATACGCTAAAAATACACTCCGAGCTAACGCGTATACAGGCGGAGATCGACAGTATGCAAGGACAGATTAACATGTGGGATAAACTGGTAGAAATGGCCACTATCACTTTATACATCGACGAGGAAAGCAACCCCATGAAAATGACCAGGACCGTGGGCTGGCGGTTCAACTCGCCGGGGGAAATATGGATGACAATGAAAAACGGCTTTATAACGGTCATCAATGGAATATACAGTGTAATAGTATGGATATTTATTGCAATAGTAAGCATATCTCCCATTCTTATCCCGGTAGGAATAGTAATATACGCGGTATTGCGCAGGAGAAAAAAGAATAAGACAGGGTAGTGATAAGAGATGAAAAGAAACGGGGATGGTTCTCATATCTCGTGAGAACCGTCCCCGTTTCTGCCCGTGCCTGGTTAAACAAAGACAGCTTTACTTGTCTTGCACCATTTTTCACGAAGCTTCGGCTTTTCTATCTTGCCCGTGGGATTCCTGGGGACCTTGTCAAAAATGACTTTCCTTGGCCTTTTATACCTCGGCAGGGCCTGGCAAAAACTTAAAATCGTGTCTTCATCCATGCCCCGGCCTTCTTTCATCTCCACGATTGCCACAGGAATTTCACCCAGCCTATCATCAGGCATGCCTATAACGGCAACATCCTTTATGTCATCATGGGTCATGAGGAAGTTTTCAATTTCCACTGGATATATATTTTCACCGCCGCATATGACAACATCCTTTTTGCGGTCCACAAGGTATATAAACCCGTCTTCATCCTTCCTTGCCATGTCACCGGTGTACAACCATCCATTTTTCAATACCTTTGCGGTTGCCTCCTCGTTTTTATAATAACCTTTCATGACACCGGGACCTTTTACTATGATTTCCCCCACCGCGCCATTTGGCACAGGATTCCCTTTATCATCAACGATCATTGCCTCCCAGCCGTAACCAGGAATACCGATGGCGCCTACCTTGTGAATATTTTCAATTCCAAGGTGGACGCAGCTGGGACCTGTAGATTCGCTTAAACCATAATTTGTATCGTAGTCATGATTTGGGAAAACCTTTTTCCATCTTTGCACCAGGCTTGGCGGTACCGGCTGGGCACCAATATGCATAAGCCTCCATTGTTCAAGTTTATAATCTTCGAGACGGATTTCTCCTTTATCTATGGCGTCAAGTATATCCTGCGCCCATGGGACAAGGAGCCATACTATGGTAGCTCTTTCTTCCGATATGGCTTCCATTATCCACCGGGGTTTTACTCCTTTTAGAATAACAGCCCTTGAACCCACCAGGAAGCTGCCGAACCAGTGCATTTTGGCTCCTGTATGGTAAAGGGGAGGGATGCAAAGGAAATTATCTTCATGCGTTTGTAAGTGGTGCTTGTTTTCCGCAATGCATGCCCATAGCAGGTTTGAATGTGTTAAAATAATAGGCTTCGGGATGCCGGTTGTGCCCGAGGTAAAATACAGGGCAGCTTCTTCCGAATCGTCTATGGGAATACCCGGTGCGCCTGCCGGGTATTCCTCAAGGATGTCGGAATAGCTTATGGTTGAACCGGGACAGTCTTCACCCACGAAAATTAACTTTTCGACAAAACGTGAAAGGCTGTCTTTTATCTCGTCAATCCTTTCAACAAACTCGGGGCCGTAAATAAGGATTTTTGCCTCGGCGGTTTCCATGCATTTCAGGATTTCTTCCGCAGTGAAGCGGAAATTCAGCGGTACGGCCATCCCGCCTGTTTTTAATACGCCGAAATATATGGGCAGCCACTCGAGGCAGTTCATTAAAAGGATGGCTACCTTTTCATTGCGTTTTATTCCGTATTCAATTAGGGCGTTTGCTAATTTATCGGATTGGGAATCGAACTCTTTCCAGGTTATTTCTCTTCTTCTGCCTATTGCAGGCTCACGTTCCACCAGGCTTGTTTCATCTGCGTACAATTTAGCATTGCGTTCCAGTATTTCAGTTATTGGCATGATGTGTTATTTACCCCCATTCTACCATCCTGCAAAATTTTTGTGTAACTTTTTATAATACTGTTATGTTTTATTGTTTACTTTTATTAAATACGGCAGTTATTTTATTAAGTACCGTTTTTATAATGCCATTGTTGTTTTAGTACAGCTGCTTTGTATTGCCGCTTTAATGCATTATTAACATTTTAGTTTACATATAGCATTTTGTCAATATGCATGCGAGCATGCAAAGCCGTGAAAGCCGCCGCGAATCCATTGCAGTTGACAAATCACGGATACATAAAAAGATATGTAAAAATATATAAAAATATATATAAAAAATATGTATGAAGATATATAAAAAACATGTAAAAAAATATGCAAGGGGTATGCAAAATATGCGCAGATGCGCTGAAAACGGGAATGCTAATAAAAACAATAAATGTATTGTTTTTAAAAAAGCCCTGTGTTATAATATGGTTGTTTGCGATTTTTTGCCGTAGAATCATTACTATGGAATTTATTATTGAAGTATTGGTTGGGGGTAAATATGGACAAGCTATGTGTTGGATTTTCTTTCTTAACTTACAAGCATGTAATCATGTACTTGATCGGAGGCCTTCTAATCTACCTGGCGATTAAAAAGGATTATGAACCAATGCTATTGCTTCCCATCGGATTTGGCACCATACTCGTTAATATACCTCTTTCGTCGGTACTGGAATACGAAGGAGCCCCGGGCGTTTTAAAAATTCTACTAGATGCAGGAATTAAAACCGAGCTTTTCCCGGTACTCATTTTTGTTGCGGTTGGTGCAATGATAGATTTCACGCCGCTTTTTGCAAACCCTTTTATGCTGTTCTTCGGCGCTGCTGCCCAGTTTGGTATTTTTGCAACAATTATTGTCGCGCTATTGCTTGGAATAGATGATTTGAAAGTTGCTTCCGCCGTTGGCATTATAGGTGCTGCGGATGGCCCCACCGCCATATTTGTTGCTACGAAATTTGCGCAGAAATACCTGGGGCCGATAACTGTTGCAGCATATTCGTACATGTCCCTTGTCCCCATAGTACAGCCTCCTGTTATAAAGCTTCTTACGACAAGGGAGGAACGCATGATAAGAATGGATTACAAGGATGTGAAGGTATCAAAAACAGTCAAGATACTGTTTCCCATATTCGTTACCATTGTTGCAGGTATAATAGCCCCTATAAGTGTTCCCCTTGTTGGATTGCTGATGTTCGGGAACTTAATAAGGGAAAGCGGGGTGCTTGAGAGATTGTCAAAAGCGGCCCAAAACGAACTGGCCAATATAGTAACCTTGCTGCTGGGTATTACAATTGGTTCAACCATGGTTGCGGAAGACTTCCTGCAGCCAACAACCCTGTTGATTCTTGTTGCGGGGCTGGGGGCATTTGTTTTTGATACTGCAGGGGGCGTGTTATTTGCAAAGTTCTTGAATCTTTTCCTTAAGAAAAAAGTAAATCCCATGGTTGGCGCTGCGGGAATATCAGCTTTCCCCATGTCTGCCAGGGTTATACAAAGAATGGCCCAGAAGGAAGACCCCACGAATTTTATCCTTATGCAGGCAGTTGGCGCTAACGTGGCAGGACAACTGGGCTCAATAATCGCAGGGGGGTTAATTCTTGCGCTGGTGCCCCTCTTGTTGGGCTAGAGGACGGAATAATCTTGGAAGGTTAGGGCCTGGAATGTTCCTGGCAGGTTGGAGAACGAAATGGTGGAGAACCAGGTACAATAGAGGAATTTGCCCTGGTACTGCACTTGTTAAGTTGTAGGAGGTTGGAATATGAATATATTTAAATACGTTGTACACGGCACAAATTTACAAAGGGCATTATTTCTTATGCTTATAGGAATGGCCGGGGTTTTTGCCGTTTTGATACTTATCTATATATTAATAAAACTTTTGGCTAAAATATTCCCCCAAAAAGATTAACTATCCGGTGTTGTATTGAATATTAAAATAATAATGGTATTTAAATTTTTATTTACATAAGATAAAAATAAACTTAAATAAGATAAGATAATGACAGGATTTGAAGGATTTAAGAAGTAATGATTTTAGTAATATTAGGATTGAAATAATTAGGAATAATTTGATAAATAATATTGGGGCTTATACAGTTATAATAAAATAAAAAACGGTTTGAACTGGCAAAATGAGATAGGCTAAATTGTATCAAATAAATAAGAAGCAAATTATCCGGGTAATGAGAATAATTTAAACTAAATAATTTAAATAAAAGACAAAATATTTCAAGGGAGGCATATTTACAATGAGTTGGGCATTAATCGCTGTTATTATTTCGCTGCTTGGTTTTGCGGTAGCCGGTTACCTGTACAAGTGGGTTAATTCACAGCCCAAGGGTGATGAGGCTTTAGAAGAAATTGGCCTTTTGATAAAAAGGGGTGCGGATACCTTCTTAAAAAGGGAGTATTCAGTACTGGCAAAATTCGTAGTCGTTGTGTTTGTCCTGATACTGCTATTTTTACCGCAACCAATCTGGACAAACGATGAACCCTTGAGAAATGTCTTGACAGCAATTTCCTACATACTAGGTTCCGTTCTATCCGCCCTTGCAGGAAAGATTGGTATCAAGGTGGCTACGATTGCCAATGTGAAAGCTGCAGTTGCCGCTAAAAAGGGAATAGCTCCCGCTTTCTCCGTTGGTTTCAGGGGAGGGGCGGTTATGGGCATGGCCGTCGTTGGAACAAGTTTGTTTGGAGCAGGCATCCTGTTTCTGCTGACAAAGGATCCCACGGTATTGCTGGGTTTCAGCTTTGGAGCCAGCTCCCTGGCGCTTTTTGCCAAGGCCGGCGGAGGTATATATACGAAAACTGCCGATATAAGCGCCGACCTAGTTGGAAAAGTTGAGCTGGGGATACCTGAAGATGACCCGAGGAATCCCGCTGTTATTGCTGACAACGTGGGGGACAACGTTGGCGATGTTGCAGGAATGGGAGCGGACCTCTTTGACTCCAACATTGCTTCCATTACCGCCGCAGTTGTCATAGGCTTGTCTTTAGGACAACACGAGCTTGTATTTTGTTATGGGGCACTGGGACTTCTCGCTTCAATAATTGGCGTGCTGAGTTCAAAAATCGGGAAGGATAAAAACCCTAGTAAAGCTTTGAACAGGGGAACTTACATAACAACGGCAGCATTTGCAATTATTACGGCGGTAGTTTCCTATGCATTTAAATACAGCATCCGCATATGGGCTGCAACAATAGTGGGCCTGGTAGTGGGCGTAATAATTGGAATCACCTCCGATTATTTTACCTCTGATGACAAGAGGCCGGTGAGAAACGTTGCAAAAGCTTCATCAATGGGGCCGGCTTTTACGATTCTCGGCGGCCTGTGTTACGGCTTGCTGAGTTCATTCCCGGCGCTGATAGGCATAGGCGTTTCAGCCTTGGCAGCCTATAAGATTTGCGAACCTCTTGGACCCGGGTATGCAATGTTCGGTATAAGCATGTCGGCCATGGGCATGTTGTCCATAGTTGGAATGATTATATCAAATGATGCGTACGGGCCCATAGTGGATAATTCAAGGGGGCTCGCAGAAATGACCGGGATGGGGGATGAAGTGCTGAGAATCACCGATGAACTTGATTCGGCAGGTAATACGGTAAAGGCTGTTACAAAAGGATTTGCCATTGGAGCGGCAGGACTTACCGTTATAGCCTTGCTGGGTGCGTACCAGGAAATTGTCGAATCTGCAACGGGTGAATTTATCAATTTTGATATCATGAGCCCCGTGGTATTTTTCGGGATACTTGCGGGTCTTGCCATACCTGCGATATTCTCGGCCATGCTCATGCTTGGCGTGGATAGAAATGCCCAGCGAATGGTCGCAGAAATCCACAGGCAGTTTTCCGAGATTCCCGGCCTTAAGGAAGGAAAACCTGGCGTTAAGCCGGAATATAACAAGTGCATAGATATTGCCACCATAGGGGCGCTGAAAGAGCTTCTTCCCGCAGGGGCAGTTGCGATACTTGCAACACTTGCAGTTGGGTTTATAGGAGGCATCCATGCCATAGGAGGTTTCCTTGCGGGGAATATCATGTCAGGGCTTTTGCTGGCGTTGTTGATGGCAAATGCCGGTGGGCTGTGGGATAATGCCAAAAAATATATCGAAGCCGGGGCCTTTGGCGGCAAGGGTTCCGATGCTCATAAAGCAGCAGTCATCGGGGATACGGTGGGAGATCCTTGCAAGGATACGGCAGGACCTTCAATAAATACGCAAATCACGGTGGTTTCCCTCGTGTCATCCCTTGCGGCAATACTTTTTATTAGGTTTTCCTTGTTTAAATAAAATTCTTATTAAGTACAAATAAGATTAATAATTGGATTGCTGGTTAGATTATTAATTTAGATTACTAATTGGGATAATAATTGGATAAATAATTGACAAGGGAATTTCAATTAAAGAAAGCTTGGTAAAGAAGGCTTGGCA
>JAAZDH010000002.1 GCA_012512865.1 Clostridiaceae bacterium
GAGTTATAAGCTTTTTGATTACCGATACACTGGAGCAGGAAATTGCACGAAATCCCATAGGGTTCAATACTTTTGTGGGCTCCAACATAAATTCCAGCGGAGCGTGGAATTTAGATGATTCAAAGGTATTAATCGGATTAATGGAGAAATACGGGAAGAAGCCGCAAGACATTCATGATGAACTTTTTAAAATGGCATTGGACAGGTTAAAAAAACAATCCTTTCAAAACATAAACTTGCTTATAAACAAGCACAGGGTAATGTGGATGACGGACAACGATATCCTTATATACATCAAGGCAGGGCTGGACGGTGAAAACCCCTCACGGATAGACTTCCCTTGGAACTACCGCAGGTTCAACATCATATGCAACTTGTACTACCATGCAATGCTGATTTTTTGCGCCATTGGAAGCTTTATGGTTCTAAAGCAGCTTTTATCCGGGAAGCTTAAAAACACGAGTGAATATTTTATTATTTTCCTGTTTATTATTATATCCGGTATCATAGCCATACACATGATTGTCGAAGTTGCCGGCAGGTATCACTACCCGGCGGTATCCCTGTTTGCGCTGGTGGCGGGTTACTGCCTGTGCCTGGCAGGTGCGGGTATTAGATGGCCTTGGAGCAGGATACGTGGAACAGGATAAAGAGATAACAGGGATGTGCGTTATAAAATGAAGGTATAAAAATATGAAGATGTGAAGATAAATGAAAATAATTAACAAGGTGGGATGCCAGGCATGCAAGAGAATAATACCGCGTGCTCCTATTCAGTTGTTGTGCCGGTATATAACGAGGAGCTTGTTGTTAATGAAACATACAGGCGGTTGAAAAACGTGATGGAATCAACGGGGGAGCCGTATGAAATCATTTTTGTAAATGACGGGAGCCGGGATGGCACAAGGGAAATAGTTACAGGGCTATGCCGCCAGGATAAAAACGTAAAATTAATAGATTTATCAAGGAACTTCGGGCATCAGCTTGCAATTACTGCCGGGATGGATAATGCTTCCGGGCAGGCTGTCATAGTAATAGATGCGGACCTCCAGGACCCGCCGGAAGTTATAATAGATATGATTAAAAAATGGAAGGAAGGCTACGATGTAGTATATGGCAAGAGGATAAAGAGGAAGGGGGAGACATTTTTTAAAAGGTTTACCGCAAAGTTATTCTACAGGTTGTTAAAAGGAATTGCGGATGTTGACGTTCCCCAGGATGTCGGGGATTTCAGGCTGATAGACAGGAAGGTGTGCGATGCGCTAAAACTGTTGCCGGAAAGAAACCGCTATGTCAGGGGATTGATAAGCTGGCTCGGATTCAGGCAGACGGGTGTTGAGTTTGTAAGGGATGAGAGATTTGCCGGTGAATCAAAGTACCCGTTGAAAAAAATGATAAAATTTGCAATGGATGCGATTACTTCTTTCTCGTACAGGCCTGTAAAAATAGCTACATACGTTGGTACCGTCATTTCTGCTGCAAGCTTTATATACCTTATTGTTGTCGTAATTCAAAAATTATTTACGCGCACAACGGTTCCCGGTTGGGCGTCAATAGTGGCAATCAACTTGTTTTTTAACGGGATAATTCTTATCATGCTTGGTATCATAGGGGAATACATCGGCAGGATTTACGACGAGTCCAAGAGAAGGCCGTTATATATAATCAGGGAAAAGATTGGATTTAAAGATGAGGAAAATGATTGATAAGACTGGTAAGACGTATAAAATTGGTAAAAATGATAAGAATAATAAAAATACACTTTCTGATTTATTTAACAAGCTATTTGACAAGTTATTTAATAAGCCTTCTAACATGTTTTTGTGCAAAAACATATTTAAACTTAGTTTTATACAGTTTGTGAAATTCAACATAGTGGGTGTTATAAACACGGCTATCGATTTTTGCGTGTTTACCTTGCTGACCTTCCTTTCGGTCAACAGTCTCCTTGCCCAGGCCATTTCATACGGGTGCGGGATGGTAAACAGCTATTTTCTTAACAGGAACTGGACCTTCGCAAAAAGAAAGGAAGCTGGTATATGGCAGGCGGCCAGGTTTTTCACTGTAAACTTGACCGCCCTTGGAATCAGCATGGCGGTTATGTACCTGGTGAATACGGTGCTCATGGTAAATGTGTTTATTAGCAAGCTGGCAGCGACCGCCCTTGGCATAGCTGTCAATTTCCTGGGCAACAAGTTATGGGTGTTTTAGAATGGATTTTGGAACGAATATTGAATGAATTTAGAATAAATTTAAAACGGGTTTTGGAATGGTTTTTTAGAACGTGTTTCAAGATGGGAAAAGGGAGGAATTCAAGTTGGGTATTCCGGAAAGCGGCAAAAAGCTGAACAGGCAGGGCTTAACCGAGGAGGAATTTCTTTCGGCTTATGACGCAAGCAAGTTTGACAGGCCCTCGGTTACGGCAGATCTATTGGTTTTTACGATAGCAGGCGATGAAAAAACAGGTGATAAAAAGCAAGGTGGGAAAGTTGATGGCGGGAAAAAGCTGAAACTTCTCATGGTAGATATTCGAAAAGTAGCTGGAAATTTTGCTAAACACTAAATTTGAAGCAAAAAACAAGAATGAAAAGCAATATATAGATGATGCACCTTGAAAACCGCATATAGTTACGAGGGGATAACCTA
>JAAZDH010000064.1 GCA_012512865.1 Clostridiaceae bacterium
GCTACGTATTATAATGTTTAATGCTGGCGAAAAAATCCTACCCGTCACACTCGCCATCCATGGCTCGGGTGACGGCTCGCCGCATCCATGCGGCGAATTACGGATTTTTTCTGGCATTAAACATAACAATACGTATGCCTCGCTCCAATATTAGCCTAAGGAAGTCGTCTCGCCGTATAGATGGGGTTGAGGTGTACAAAATCTAGGATTTAGGGAAAAGGTGTCAAGGTTGTGGGATGGATAGGGTGGGGGGATTGGGATACAAATCGCCACATGCTGAGGGTCAAGGTGGATGAAATTGGGATATGAAACAAGTGTGAGCCAGGTTTATGAGATGGTTAAGGAATAAAATAAGAGTATGAAGTAAATAATCAGTAAAGGAAACTAATTATATAAAGATGTATGCAAGTATTATGAAGCTGAAGAAGTTTTTTAAGAGTATAATTATCGGAATAGTGACTGGTTTTGTCAACGGTTTTTTTGGCTCCGGGGGAGGAACCGTTGCCGTTCCGGCGATGGTTATGCTTCTTGGACTGGATGAACACAGGGCCCATGCCACGGCAATATCGGTCATACTTCCGTTAACAATTATTAGCGTGCTATTTTATATTAATAGGGATTACATGAATTGGGATATTACATTGAAAGTAATCCTGGGAGGCGTAATCGGCGGTTACCTGGGAGCAAAGCTGATGAATATATGCCCGGAAAACGTGTTAAGACGTTTATTTGCAGTATTCATGATTGTTGCTGCAGCCAGGATGATCTGGGGGAATTAATATGGTTCTTATCCTGGCAGGGCTTTTATCAGGAATAATAAGCGGAATGGGAATTGGCGGGGGGACAATACTTATACCTGCATTGATTCTATTCATGGGAACCGGGCAGCACACGGCCCAGAGCGTAAATCTATTATATTTTATTCCAACATCGATTGTTGCTTTAATTATTCATATAAAAAACAGGATGATTGATTTCAAAATAGCCATACCTATTATTATCTCCGGTGTTTTTGGGGCAGCCGCGGGTGCCTGGCTGGCAACCAGCTTTCCGGGAAATGCTCTTAAAAAATTGTTCGCAGTATTTTTACTTGCGATGGGTATATATGAAATGTTAAGAAATAGTGTTAAAAATAAGCAGGGATAATAAAAGTAATAATCTCAATATTGCAATAGGTTGCTGCGTTGCCCGAATTATCTAAGGAAGTCGTTTAACATAGAAATCACTTTGTCCTGGTTCATTTTAAGCCTTAGCTTTTTGTTATATTGGCTTATAAATTTATGAAAAAGTAACTTGATAAAATTTTATAAATTCTATATATTGTTTTTGAAGGATTTTATGTGTGTGCAGCCGGGGTTAATAATGTGAATTTACATTACACTAGTTAGCATGCTATGCTCATCAGTATTAATTAATAATAAACAGGGGGAAAAGGTATGGAGAGAATTTTGTCAAAACCCGAATACGAGGAAATGCTTGCGCAAAGTCGCGATAAACGCATGGAATGGTGGAGAGAAGCCAGGTTTGGCATGTTTATTCACTTTGGTTTATACTCGGTTATCCAGAGGCATGAATGGGCAATGGCACTTGAAAACTTCCCGGTAGAGGAATACGAAAAACTGGCCGATCAGTTTTGCCCGAAGGAAGGAGCTCCCAGGGAATGGGCCAGGCTGGCAGCCGAAGCAGGAATGAAGTACATGGTGATGACAACCCGTCATCACGAGGGGTTCAGCCTGTGGGATTCCAAGGTAAACCCGTATAATAGCGTTAATTATGGTCCCCATCGTGATATAGTCAGGGAGTTTGTAGATGCGTGCCGGGAATATGGCCTGAGGATAGGTTTTTACAGTTCGCTGATGGATTGGCACCACCCGGATTGCGGTCGTTCCGCGTATGATATCAAGGCCCGTGAACGTTTCAACAACTATATTTATGAACTCAACCGGGAACTTCTGACACAATACGGGAAAATAGATATACTATGGTATGATGTAGCCGCACCAATGGAACATGCAGAAGGATGGAACTCCTTGGAAAGAAACCAGATCTTAAGGCAAATCCAACCTGATATAATTATCAATAACCGCAGCTTGTTGGACGAGGATTTTGAAACACCTGAGGAACACATCAGGGTCGCAAAAGATCGTGATTGGGAGGCCTGCATGACGTTTAACGGTTTAAGTTGGGGATACATAGACAGTAATCAAGCCGCTCCATACAGCTATAATGCCCAGAGGATACTGCGTATGCTAGCCACTGTCACAGCAGGAGGAGGTAATTTATTGCTTAACATTGGTCCTACTCCTGACGGGTCGGTTCCGGCTGAAGCCATAAAGCCGTTGAAAACCGTGGGGTGCTGGCTGATAGCAAATAGAGAAGCAGTCTATGGTAAAGTAGACCGTTGTCAATCCATGTGGACAAACCCCCTATGCACCATCACCAGGAAGGGCAATGTTTTATATTGTTGGAACTGGATTTGGCCCAACAACGGGCAACTGGTACTGGGCGGATTTTTTACAAGGCTGAAAAGCGCAAGGTTGCTTGGCGTAGGGCAAGAGATAAAGTTTGAACAAGACAAGTACCGTATCATCTTGAAGAATCTGCCCGAAAAATCCCCGGACCAAGTTGCGGGGGTAGCTGTTTTCGCGCTGGAATTCGAAGAGTCACCCAGGTTTGCCGGCGCCAGTGCCTATCCGGCGCTTAACAAGGGCAGGGTATATTGATGCGTCTCGGGCCCGTTTTCACTTATACATACTGTGAAGGTGTTACACCCGTATATTTTTTAAAAGCGCGGCGGAAAACATACGATGAATTATACCCAGCCCGTATGGCTACTTCATTGATGGATAGATTCTTTTGCAATAACAGCTTGCAGGCATACTCCATGCGGAGCTTTTCGAGGAAATTAATAAAACTAAGGCCTGTCTCATCTTTAATAAGTGTCGATATATAAGATTCTGTCATCATGAATTGCTCCGATAACTTTGAAAGGCATAGGTCGGGATCCATGAAATTGTCTTTTACATACTCCACGATCTTTGTTTTTAAATGGCTCTTTTTTTCATTTTTTATAATTGAAATTGCATTGGACAGTTCGAAGAATGACCTTTTCATCGCATCGTATATACTGTTAAAATCTGCTAATGTATGAATTTGGCTGTGACTTATCTCAACCACTCTCAGCACATTATCAGGTAATTGCCGCAACTCCATGCAAATTTCCAACATCGTTGCATTTAAGCAATACAATAACCATTTCGATTTAGTATATGATAGTTTTAAAATATCAATATTTTGGTGGCGGATATCATCCAGAATAAGGTTGAGCTTTCTGATGTCGCCTTTAACCACGGCATTTATAAGTTTCAACTTCATATCCGAGCTATAACAAATTTCGAGGTCTTCAACTGGTTGATTTTTTTGATCTTTCCCCCAAATTATTGGTACACCTTCCCATAGATCCCGGTATTCTATTGCCTGTATAGCTTCCAGGTATGATTTTTTTATTCGGCTGATATTCGTAACGGGACACCCCACTGAAAAATACAAATCTGCCGACAGTTCTTCCCTGGCTTGCCTGGACAGTTTTAAGGCCACTGCTTCAATTTTATGAAGGAACTGTTCATGGGTTTCATGCCTGCATATGATGAAAGCAGTCCGCGAGGGACTGATTTCCAGTACGGCAATAACCGGCTCCAACGCTTTTTCGATAGCTGAATTTAAAATAACTTTATTTGCGTTTCTATTATCCGGGTTTTCAGTATTCCTGTAATCCACCCTGCATATAATAACCAGGTATTCTCCTTCCTCGAGTTCAATTCCCCATTCCTTAAGCATGTTCTTGACATCGTATTCGTTCAGATCGTGATTATTAAAAAGCTGGTAAAAAAGATTTGTTACCAGGTAAGTCCTGTTTTGTTTCATCTTTTGTTCCAATTCTATGTTTTCCCTTACTATATTTTCAGCAAAATCCTGGATAAGAACCAACCCGTTTTGCTTCATTTTTATATTTACATCACCCTGATGCCTTAACTTGAGAATGTTTTTAACAACATCATTTATAGGCTTTACGTTTCGGTATGCCAATGTGACGGCCAGTAAAATGATGCATACAATTGTTATAAATACCAGTACGAAAATCAGCTGCCTGATGTATATGACATTATGCATAATTGAATTATAATCCAGTACGGATACATAACAGTAATTATTGTAATCTGAGCGTATGTATGAAAGCATTAAACTTCCCTCGGGTGTTCGAAGCTCTATTACGTCTGTATTATTATTTAATGCCACGTTTTCAAGTATGCTCACATCCCTGCTTGAACCATATACCAGGTTGAGCCGGTTATCAAGGATATATATGTTTCCGCCTGACGGGAAATGATCTATTATCTCGCGAAACTGGTCATAATCGACAACTATCATAATAATATTGTTGGTTGTAAAACCATTCTGCTTAATTGGCTCAATTACCAAGAGCATTTTTTTCTTGGTGTTTTTTTGGAAAATATCCTGGTAGTAGTAGTACCTGCGTCCTTTTTCCTTGGAAAGGATATCATTCCTCATCTCTTCAAGACTTATACCGTCAATCTTGAAAAAGGATTCACAGAAAAAGCGGTCCGGATCCAACCCGATCCAACGCTTGGAAACAATATAATCGCCCCTTGCACAGTAAAGGTACATATCGTTTATAAATTGGTTTGAGATAGTATAGGATGCAAAATAGTCCTTTAAAGTCCTGACATTGTAGATATTTTCTTTTCTATGAAGGGGTGATTCCATGTTCATGAGCTGGTGCATGCGAACATCTATTGATACCTGGCTGATAATGGTATCTATTTCGGCAAACCGCTGGTCGAAGGTGTTTACAATCTGGCGCAGGTTGTGGATACTGTTTTCGCGTGCATTCTCCTTGATGATATTAATGCTCCTGTAATAAGTTATGTAAGCAGAGATTATCGGGATAAGAGAGATAAAGATATAGGAGATTAAATATTTCACAAATAACGGCAATCGTCCTTTATTCTTGCCGTTAGCATGTTTTGTTTTAATCCTTTCAGTCAAGACGATCACCCTTTACTTACCATAATTATATCAGTTTTACATTATGATTGTAAAGCCCGATTGTTTGTCAAAAACAAGCAGAATAGACAGGGGGTAGACTCAAATAAATTGTCTACCCCCGTAATTTCTATTACAAAGCTTGCTTTTTGACCAGGATCTCCTTGGTTTTTACCAGGACATCAATTGTCTTTTCTCCCATGGTTCCATCCTGGTATACCTCTGCATTGATGGTAAACATGCCGCCATTCCCGCAAACAGCCCTGGTGAACGCGGCTAATTCATCGGCTGAATAATATGGGTCGGGTATCGGGATGTTTTTTTCGAAATGCCCCCAGGAGTTTTCCATGATAATCAATTCATGAAATGTATGTCCCTTGGCAGGGCCATACGTAGGAACTGCTTCGCCCGGAATATTTGTAAGACGGGCAGTTTCACCCGCCCAAAAATCCATCCATGGTGTTGAAACGGGCAGAATCCAGTAATTGAAACTTACAATTCTATCCGGGTTTCCTGTTTTTGCCGACTCATATATTGCCTTAAAGTTATAACCGTCGAACTGTTGGTCGAGCTGGTAGCAGGAATCTATCCAGTAACCGCTTATTTTTTTGCCATATCGGCCCCCTATCCCGTTTAAAATGTCAATGCAGCATCTTGTGAAATGCTCACGACGAGAAACATCCAGTTTTGTGTAGTCGATTACTCCCTTATTATCGGAAGTGATCCCGCTGTAAGGCGACTCAAGGTATGCCGCGGTAAAATTCAGGTAGAGCATCAGATCAATACCGCGTTTGCTGAGGGAATGGTATAAATCCTCCAGCAAATCACGTTTTGTTGTATACCCGGGATAATACTTCTCCCACTCGGGAAGAGGCGCAGGGAAATGCCGTACGGCATGATTTGCTGTAAAAAACACATAGGAGGCACCCACTCTTTCTATTTGCCTTGCAAATTCTTCGGCATCAAAATCGCGTACTGCCAGCTCATAGTTTTTCGGTTCCCCTTCACGCGGGCAGGTTTCGCCTGTCCAGTGGAACATCATGCCATATCCTTTTTTGGAATAGCGGTTGACATTTGCCATTGATTTGCGGGCCTCGGCTTCCTCCAGCATTCGTATCCCCAGGTGTGACTCAGGGTACAATTCTACCGAAGACACGGATATACTTGTTTCTGGGTTGTTTTTTACCGTGAGAAGCAGCTCGTTTCTACCCCTGGCAAGCTTTATAGGTTTCTCAAATTCAAGGCATTCAAAATTCAGCCCGGGGGAATTGAAATATCCTCTTGTTGGGTTAATTTGAAGGTTAATGCGGTCATATCCCGCGCATACAAAGGCTTCGGCATCACCGCATGCGGATAAATTAAGCGAAACCTGGTACCTGCCTTCTGCTTCAACTAGTATGCTCCAAGAAATTATAATCCCGCTGTTTGATTTTACCTGTGTTTTAGTTGCATCCAGGCTTAAACCAGGGGATATAAACTTGGCTTTCGATACATAAAGCGATGTTTTACCGTCCGGTTTTACCTGTATATCCATATGCGGGTGTCCTCCTTATTATTATCATTATTATTGATTTAGCATTACTTTCCTTCAAGTTCCTTCAAATCATTATAACCTTGTTGATATATTTCCAGGTACCTTTTAACATTAAGATTTTCCAACGCCTTCAAATAGGAATCCCAATCGTTTTCTATGCTCATGTCACCCGTGATAAAGCGGGTTGTTGCCTGCTGGACATAATTTACGATTGAGACCTTCTTAATTGCAAGTTCTTCCGAGGTTGCCTGGTCAAATTTATATGGTACGATCACTTCTTTAGGGAAATATGGAACATATGCCTGTGTTGCTTTTGCAAGGCGGACACCGTAGTTTGCAGGGTCGAATATGTCACCTTTGACATCTGCAACTTCACGTCCCCACAAGGTAGCACTTAGTGAAAGCGGGAATTCATCCGTTATTACATCTGTTCTTAGTGCATCCGAAACATAGGTGGTAAGGTACCTGTATCTTGCCTTGTTTCCATACATATCCAGCAAGTTCGGATCATCTACCCATTCCCATTTTAATCCTTCCGGACCGATTGAATTCATCTGCATTTCTTCGGTATACATGTAGTCTATGGCACGCATTGCTATTTCGGGATATTTGCATTTATCGGTAATGGCCACCGATATGGAATCGTAATAACCGTCCATTCCGGCATACACGGCGTACTGGATACCTTTTGGTCCCTTGGGATTTACTAGGTAATCATAGTGACTGGAACGTTCCCTGTCAGAGATATCAATGGCCATGGCCGGATGAAGGGCGGCAAATGAACCAAGAATTTCAGGGTCGCTTGTCCCGAGTTGCGTCAACTGGGCAAGATCCTGCGTAAAGGACGCTGGATCAAGAAGACCGTCCAGGTACAATTTACGGACATATATTAGTCCTTCGCGGTATTCCGGTGTATTAGCCACAAACTCTATTTTTCCGTTATTGACGTAAAGAAAGTGGTTATAGTCAACATAAGTAAATGAGTTTAGCAGGAAGTATTCAGGTTCGGAAGAACCACCGGTCTTTATTGCCCCGCTTATCGCTATTTCATCCTTTAACCCGTTTTTGTTTGGATCATTGTTTTTAAATGCAAGCATCACGTTATGAAATTCATCCGTTGTTTCCGGTTTCTTCAAGCCAAGTCCGTTCAACTAGTAAGTATTTATCCAGAATTTTGAACGGGCCATGGGATGGGAAAACACTTCTTCTCTCCACCTGGGGAGACCGTAAATTTTACCGTCCGTGGATGTTGCTGAAATACGATAATGAGAGTCTTTTTCGAGTTTTGCTTTTACTTCGATGGAATACTTTTCAATCAGGTCGTCCAAGGGGATGAAAACTTTCTGTTTAGGACCGTAATTGGCAACCTCCAGGTCGGTAAATGTTGCAAAAAAGATATCAGGATAATCACCGCTTGAAATCAGGAGCGTTCTCATCTCGGGGTCCGTTTCCTTTATGATGTCTAAGTCGATATTGGTCTTTTTCTCGAAATTTTCAATAACCTTGTTGCCTTCGATGGCAAGACCATCCCACAGTACAAAATAGGCTGATAATTTTACCTTCTCCTTTGCGATGGGAAACTGCCCGGCGGGGGTGACAAGATCGGAACCGCTCAAGGGCTGACTATCCAGCTGTTTCGTGCCATCGCCTTCTTTTTCAATAGGTGATACCCGGCAAGCTGTTAAAAATGACACTAAAAGGAAAATAACAACTAAACTTAATGCGATTCTTTTTTTCATGATTTTAACCTCCTTGTCATTTTTGTTTTTTTATCTTGTCAAGGAATAGAGTTTTCTATTCCTTTAAAGATCCAAGCATGATGCCCTTTACGAAATATTTCTGTATAAAGGGATATATCATAAGCATCGGTACCGTTGAGACGACAATGGAAGAATACTTGATAAGTTCAGCGTAATACTGTTTTTCCCACAGGTGCTTAATCCTTGTTACATCCATTTTTGTTATATCAATTTGGTTCAGGATCAATATTTTCCTCAAAACCAGCTGAAGGGGAAAAAGGTTTTCATCCCGAAGATACATGAGACCACCAAAGTATGAGTTCCAGTGGCCGACAGCAAACATCAATACCAGCACGGCGACCAGGGGTTTTGATAAGGGTATAACAATCCTAAAAAATATACCGCTGTCGCTGCATCCGTCTATTTCAGCCGCGCCATATATGTCAAGAGGTATGGAGGTACGCATGTAAGTCCTGGCGATAATCATGTTATAGACGGCCACCCCGGATGGTATAATCATTGCAAGAGGGCTGTTTATTAGCCTTAGGTTTTTCATGAGTAAATAAGAAGGTACCATTCCACCGCTAAAAAACATGGTTATCGTGAACAAGATAACGAAAAACTTGTTCCCGAAAAAGCCATCCCTGGAAAGAGGATATGCAGCGAATAATGTCATGCTTAAATTCATGATTGTACCGAATATCGTGTATATAAATGAGTTCCTGAACCCGGAAACGATTAATTTATTTGATAATACGGCTTCATAGCCCACCAGTGTGAATTCAACCGGCAGAAGCGATACCTTGCCTGCCATCACGGCTTTGGGCGAACTGAAGGATGAGCTGACAATGTTTATCATGGGTAATAATATGGCTAACAATACCATGAGAAGTATAAAGTATATGAATATGAGAAGCACGTTATCCCCGAAGCCTTCATATTTCAGCAACCTGGAACGGCGATTATGGCGATTATGCTGGGCTTTAACAGGATTAGCCATTGTTTTTCCTCCTTACCACATGCTGGTATCGCTGATTTTTTGACAAATTTTGTTTACCATTACCAGGAGAAAAAAGTTAATTACCGTGTTAAAAAGGTTTACCGCGGTCGAAAAACTATATTCATTGCGCAAGAGGCCTACCTTGTAAACATAAGTAGCTATAACCTCGGATTTAACCAGGTTGAGGTTGTTTTGCAACAGGTATACCTTGTCTGCCCCAATGTTCATAATTCC
Organism: Clostridiaceae bacterium; assembly: GCA_012512865.1. Classification (GTDB taxonomy): domain Bacteria; phylum Bacillota; class Clostridia; order Acetivibrionales; family DUMC01; genus Ch48. Next base: position 9,572 of record JAAZDH010000064.1, read on the forward strand.
GCCGATGCTCATGATTAGCGATAACGTTATAGTCGGTGCAATGGTAGGAATATCAATGTGCATGATTTTTTGAATACGGTTGGCCCCGTCAATAAACGCTGCTTCATACAGGTTTTTGTCAATAGATGACAAAACGGCTATATAAAGAACCGAACCATATCCCATCCCTTGCCATACGCCGGACAACACGTAAATCATGCGGAACATGGAAGCTTCACCTATAAAATTGACAGGCTGACCGCCGAGGATGGTTATGATGTTGTTGATAAACCCTCCTCTTGGCGCTAATACCTGCAGCATCATCCCGACCATGACCACTGTTGAAATAAAATATGGCGCGAATGTAACCATTTGCACTGTTTTGCTGAAAACCCTGCAACCAACCTCGTTGAGAAGTAATGCAAGCAGGATTGGTGCGGGAAAACCAATTGCCAGTGAGTATAGGCTCAGCATAACAGTATTTTTTATAAGCAGCCAAAAATCGGGTGTATTGAAGAATTGCTTAAAGTATTTAAATCCAAACCCAGGGACTTGTAAGTATGCCGCCACGTATGTTGAAATCTTTAAAGGCCAGCGTTACGCCGTACATCGGAATATAGGCAAAGATAATCGTATGGACGACGGGCGGAAGTATGAACAAGTACAATTGCCACCGGCGCAAAATCGTGGCAATAGCATGATTTTTTACAGGTTTGCTTGCAAATGCTTGTAACATATTATACCCTTTCCAAAACAATAAAGATGTTTCTTGTTGCATCCAGGCAGATAGCGGGAATGTGATATAAAACAGGTGGAATCTTCCCGCTTGATGGTACCTTGCTAATAGCTAGTTTAAAGAATAAAGCACAAGCTCATCAAGTTGCTTTTTCATAGATTGGGGGTATAATTTCATTGACAAAGCTTCAAGGGGTAAAATGATTTCTTTAAAGGCTATGGTTTAACAGTTATATTGCCTGAAGATTGCCATACAACCGCAAAATTAAAAAAATGTTGACAAAAATTTTATCCTGCTATATAAAATTAAATAAGTTAACAAGATAACAAGCAAGTAAACTAACAAGCAACAATAAATAAGATAATCTCGGAGGAAAATATGGGTAGCTACATGAACAACTATTTTACAGTACAAACAGGGTTTTATGGAAATACTTCTCCCGACAGGTTGCTTGAGCAGTTTGGCAGCCCTCTTTATGTTTACAACGAGAATATTCTCCGAAAGAGGTGCCGGGAGATGGCAAACCTGGTGCCATATGCAAATTTTAAGGCCAATTATTCCGTGAAGGCAAATTCAAACCTGGAATTACTTAAAATTGTCAGAAGCGAAGGTTTGCATGCGGATGCCATGTCACCGGGTGAGATATTTGTTTTAATGAAAGCCGGGTTTAAACCGGAAGAGATTTTTTATGTATCAAATAACGTGTCTGCCGGGGAAATGAAATTTGCAATTGAAAGAGGTATTATCACCAGCATTGACTCATTATCACAGCTGGAGTTGTACGGCAGGATTAATCCCGGCGGAAAGGTTGCCGTGCGCTTTAACCCGGGAGTGGGGGCAGGCCACCACGAAAAGGTAATAACCGGCGGGAAGAAGACAAAGTTTGGAGTAAATCTCGACCTGGTGGATGAGGTGAAAAGAATCCTGAAAAAATATAACCTGAAGCTTGCCGGTATCAACCAGCACATCGGTTCTCTCTTCATGGAAGGAGACCCATATATTGAAGGACTTAAATCCATATTGTCCGTGGCAGAAAAATTTGACGATATTGAATTTTTAGATTTTGGAGGCGGGTTTGGCATACCATACAGGAAGCAGGAACGGCAGCCGAGGCTTGACCTGGATACGCTTGGGAAGAAGCTTGGGGATATTATCTCGTCCTGGGTGAAAAAATATGAAAAAGAGGTAATAATTAAAATAGAGCCGGGAAGATACATTGTTGCCGAATGCGGGGTATTGCTTGGCACGGTATATGCTGTGAAGAAGAATTATGGCGATACCTACGTGGGCACGGACCTTGGATTCAATACATTAATGCGTCCCGTTATGTATGATGCACACCATGAAATAGAGGTTTACAAGAATGGTAAGCCTGTAAGCACGGAAGTACTTGAAAAGGTCAATATCGTGGGCAACATATGTGAATCAGGCGATATAATAGCAAAAGAACGGCTTCTGCCCAAAATTGAAGAAGGTGATATAATAGGGGTTATGGATGCCGGTGCATATGGCTATTCCATGGCATCAAACTACAATAACCGTCTACGGCCGGCAGAAGTGCTGGTAAGGAGCAACGGGGAAGTATCGCTGATCAGGCGGAGAGATACATTGGAGGATCTTGTGAGAAATTTTGACCTGTAAACTGTTGTCCGGGAGATTAAATATGAAAGATTTGCATGGAAACGAAGGGCAAATCAATTTATTTGATTTGATGAAAGGTAAACAGGCGGGAAATAAATTCGTGGAGAATAACCTTGCGGAGAATAAACCCGGGGGAGATAAGCATTTGGAGGAAAAACCAGCGGGGGACAAATCATCGGAAATTGAACCCGCAGGGAATAAACCCATGGAGGCTGAATCCATGGGGGCTAAGCCCCCGGAGGTTAAACCCTCGGCAGGCAAGGCCGCGGGGAAAACCACGGGAAAGGCCGTGGATAAAACCCTGGGCAAGGCCGCGTGTAAAACCACGGGAAAGATCTCGGGCAAAACCACGTCCGGCGCCGCGGGTAATACCGCGGGTGATGGTACCGATGGTGAAATTGATGATGAATATGCAAGAAGAAGAATAAAGGAATTGCGGGAAATAATAAATTACCACAATTACAAGTATTACGTGGAGGACAACCCTGAAATCAGCGACCAGGAATATGATTCCCTGTACAATGAACTGGTGAAGCTGGAGGCTTTAAGGCCTGACCTGGTTACGCCGGATTCCCCCACCCAAAGGGTGGGCGGCAAACCCCTTGACAGTTTTGAAAAAGTGATACATGCCGTACCGATGTTAAGCCTGGAGAATATTTTCAGCGAGGAGGAGCTCATTGCATTTGACCGGAGGGTAAAAGAGGCCGTGGGCAGCGATGTTGAATATGTTGTGGAAAAGAAAATAGACGGGCTGTCGGTTTCCCTGGAATACGAAAATGGTATGTTTACAAGGGGTTCAACCAGGGGAGACGGGGTTGTTGGTGAAGATATCACCCAAAACATAAGGACAATTAAAGCGGTTCCGCTGGTTTTAAGGGAAGCCGTCCCGTACCTGGAAGTACGGGGCGAGGTTTTTATATCAAAAAAGGATTTCATGCAGCTTAATAAGGAGCAGGAAGAGGAAGGACAGCCGTTATTTGCAAACCCGCGAAATGCTGCGGCAGGTTCCTTGAGACAGCTTGACCCCAGGATTGCAGCGAAAAGAAAGCTGGATATCTATGTATTCAATGTCCAGAGGATAGAGGGCAAATCCCCCGGCACCCATGCCGAAGCCCTGGAGTTCTTAAATAAGCTAGGCTTCAAGGTGAGCCCGGGTTACAGGGTATGCAAGGATATAAGGGAAGTCATGGAAGAGGTGCGCGCAATAGGGGAAAGAAGGCATGAATGCATTTTTGAGATGGATGGCGCAGTTATCAAGGTGAATTCTTTCGCACAAAGGGAAATCCTTGGGAGCACCTCGAAAAACCCGCGCTGGGCGGTGGCATATAAATATCCCGCGGAAGTAAAGGAAACAAGGATAAAAGAGATACTGGTCAACGTGGGAAGGACAGGGGTCTTGACGCCGAATGCCGTCCTGGAGCCTGTCAGGATAGCCGGCACCACCGTAACAAGGGCCACTCTCCATAATATCGATTACATAAAAGAAAAGGATATCCGCATAGGTGACACGGTCCTGGTACAGAAGGCAGGAGATATTATACCCGAGGTGGTATCGGTTGTTTTTAACAAGCGCACCGGGGAGGAAAAAGCATTTGAAATGCCCGTTAAGTGCCCGGCATGCTTTTCCGAGGTCATAAGGGAGGAAAACGAGGTTGCTGTAAGATGTGTCAACATCGATTGCCCTGCGCGCCTGTACAGGAACATCGTGCACTTTGCATCGAGGGATGCCATGAATATAGAAGGATTGGGTCCTGCAATAATCGAGACCTTGATAAACCATGGCCTTATAAAAAGTATTGCCGACATATACTATCTCCACTTGCACAGGGATGAACTGGTCAAAATTGAAAAGATGGGGGAAAAATCAGTTGAAAACCTGTTAAATTCCATAGAAAGATCAAAGTCAAACAATATCGACAGGCTTATTTTTGGTTTCGGTATAAGGCATATAGGCTTGCGGGCTGCACAGCTGTTAAGTGAAAATTTTAGCTCCATCGGCGAATTGATGCAGGCTTCGGCGGATGATATCCGGAGAATAAACGAATTCGGCGAAAAAATGGCCGAAAGCGTTGTCCTGTTCTTCAAGAATGAACGCGTCCATGAAATAATAGAAAGGCTCGGGGCGGCAGGGGTGAACCTGGAAAACAAGGCTGCCGGAAAAGGAGAACCCAAGGATGGACGGTTTGAAGGCCTGGTATTTGTTTTGACAGGAACCCTTTCGCGGTATACGAGGAGCGAAGCCGCCGCTATTATCCAGAGTTTTGGAGGGAAAACCTCGGAAAGCGTGTCCCGGAAAACGGATTACGTCCTGGCAGGGGAGAATCCCGGAAGCAAGCTGGACAAGGCAAGGCAGCTGGGGATAAAAGTTATCAGCGAGGGCGAATTTATCCAAATGATAACATGACGGCCAGGGGTGTGATGACATTCTTTACAAGCAGATTCCCCCCGGCGTAAACCGGCAAGGTTCCCAGCCCTTTTCCCCCAGCGTGAAAAGTTCCTTGAACCCGATATATTTCAGCATTTTTGCCGTTTCCGGGAAAAAGGCGGCAACATGGGAAGGCTGGTGGGCATCTGAGCTTAAAACAATTGGTATATTAAGCTTAAGGCATTTTTCCAGTATCCAGGGGCTTGGGTAGGTGGTATCAAAATATTTCCTTGCCATCCCGCCGGTGTTGACTTCAAGGATCAAGCCGCTCCTGGAAATCAGCGATAACGTATTGTCAACAATATCCCTGTACCATTTTTCGCCTTCTGAAAACAAGAGGGAGCCCTTGTTATTTTTCTTAATTAAATCCAGGTGGCCCAATATATCGAAGCCGCCAATCCCAATCATTTCCTGTAAAACCATGTAGTATTCCTCAACGGCTTTCCTGGTATTATTCCCGAAATAAGTTTTTATACCCCGCAGCAAGTCTTCTTCTTGGGAATCAACCGGTACCAGCCGGCCGGGGGAATAACCGCCTATGAAATGAACGGAACCTATGGAATAGTCAATCTGCATTTTTCCCTTGCATTCACGCATGTTTGACCCTGAAATTCCAGGTATGTAGTCTATTTCAAGGCCGAGCTTAATTCTAATTCCGTCGCTGCCCGTTTTTTCATAATGCTTCTTGAGGTTACTTACAACTTCCAGGTATTCTTTTTGTTTTTCCCCTGTCATGGTCCAACCGGTATAAAAAGGCAAAGAAGCATGGCAGGAAAAACCAAGGATTTTTACCCTGCTTTTTATTGCTTCATGGACATAATCAACAGGTTCCCCCTTGCCGTCGCACAGGCTGCAGTGGGTGTGTAAATTAGCCCAGTACATGGTACAATTATTATCGCTATTATTATTGCCATTACTATTAATATTGCTGTTACTATTGACATTATTATTGCTGATGCTGTTACTGGCGCCATCTTTATTGCTGCCGGTGTTGAACAGGTTGGCGCTTGTGAAGTCCTTATCCATTTTACCGCTACTCCTGTTCCGACTTCTGCAGGATTTTCGTCCACGTATCTTTCAAGGTAACTGTCCGGTTGAATACAGGCCGGCCTTCTTTTGAATCCACCGGGTCAACCACAAAATAACCAAGCCTTAGGAACTGGAAATAATCGCCTTTCCCTGCTTTTGCAAGGGAAGGTTCCAGCTTGCACGAGGTAAGCACTTTCAATGAATCGGGATTGTAATAATCCGTGAAGCTTTTCCCTTCCTCGACATCATCAGGATTCGGCACCGTAAATAAACTTTCGTAAAGGCGAACCTCGGCATCAATCGCGTACTCGGCAGAAACCCAGTGCAGCGTGCCTTTTACTTTACGCCCGTCGGAAGAGGCTCCTCCTTTTGATTCAGGGTCATAGGTGCAATGTAATTCAAGTATCTCACCGGTATTTTCATCTTTAACGACCTTTTCGCATTTTATGATATAAGCATATTTAAGCCTGACCTCCCGGCCCGGGGCAAGCCTGAAATACTTCTTGGGCGGCTCTTCCATGAAATCATCCCGCTCGATATATATGGTCCTGGTGAACGGGATTTTTCTCGTTCCCATGCCCGGGTCTTCCGGGTTGTTCTCGGCATCAAACCACTCCACCTTGCCGGAAGGATAGTTGTCAATAACAACCTTGATAAGCTGCAGGACTGCCATTGCCCTGGGAGCCCTCTTGTTATAATCATCACGTATGCAGTGCTCGAGAAGGCTTATATCCACTACGCTGTTGGTTTTTGCAACCCCGACCCGGCCGCAGAAATCTCGCATTGCCTCAGGTGTATACCCGCGCCTTCTCAATCCCGATATTGTAGGCATTCGAGGATCATCCCAGCCTGATACATAACCTTCTTTTACAAGTGTTAGCAGTTTACGCTTGCTCATTACCGTGTAATTCAGATTTAATCGTGCAAATTCAATTTGTTTTGGCCTGGGAGGTTCCAACTCCAATGCCTCCAGGAACCAGTCATAAAGGGGGCGGTGGTCTTCAAATTCCAGCGTGCAAATGGAATGGGTTATACCCTCGATGTAGTCAGAAATGGGATGGGCATAATCATACATGGGGTATATGCACCACTTATCCCCAGTCCTGTGGTGGGTAGCCCTTAATATGCGGTAAATCACCGGGTCCCGCATGTTAAGGTTCGGGGAGGTCATGTCGATTTTTGCCCTGAGAACCCGGGAACCATCTTCAAATTCCCCGTTTTTCATCCTGATAAACAAATCAAGGTTCTCTTCCACCGTACGGTTCCTGTAAGGGCTGTCTTTGCCCGGATCCGTAAGAGTCCCCCTGTATTCCCGGATTTTATCGGGGCTAAGATCGCATACATATGCCTTTTCTTTTTTAATCAATTGAATTGCATACTCGTACATCATGTCAAAATAATCTGAAGCATAGTAGAGCCTGTCTTCCCAGTCGAAACCAAGCCATTTAACATCTTCCATGATAGATTCCACGTACTCGACATCTTCTTTCACCGGGTTTGTATCATCAAACCTCAAGTTGCAAAGGCCGTTATTTGCCAGCGCAATCCCGATGTTGAGGCATATTGACTTTGCATGTCCTATGTGCAGGTAGCCGTTGGGCTCAGGCGGAAGCCTCGTATAA
>JAAZDH010000065.1 GCA_012512865.1 Clostridiaceae bacterium
CAACAGGGCTTAGGTAATATCAATATGAAATTGTTTAGCTGCTAAAACAGCAGCTTGTTCACTAATATGGTATAGCGAACGATTTAACTTCCAGTTATTAACTGGAAGTTAAGCAGAAATATATTAATAAATAATATTATACGAGGAGTGTATTAACATGAAGAATATACTAATAGATGTAGTTGTTGATCAAAAAAGGCTGGAGGAGCTAAGAGCCATTCCCGGGGTAAATGTTGAAGTAATCGACTACAAGGAAGAGCGCCGTGTAATCCCGCCTGAAATAATAAGAGACAAGCATATCTTGTTTTGTACTTTCCCGCCTGAAAATTTCAAGGATATGAAAACAATTGAATTTATCCAGATCAATTCTACGGGCTATACCCAGCTTTTTAGCCTTGGATTGGCAGAGAAAGGAGTTAAAGCTTGCAATGCCCAAGGAACATTTGATGTTCCAATTGCAGAATGGAACATTGCCATGATGATAAACCTCTTCAGGGATTTCAAGGGAATTATGAGAAACCAGGATGCGAGAGTATGGGACCGTGCTGCAAGATTTCAAAAGGAAATAAGGGGTTCAATTGCAGGCATATGGGGATATGGTTCAATCGGGAGAGAAACTGCCAGGCTTGCCAAGGCACTTGGCATGAAAGTTTATGCCATGGACAGGGATGTACCTTCAAAAGTTGATAGAACCAACATATACCGTGTTGAAGGTACGGGTGACCCTGAGGGAGTATTGCCCGACAAGATATTTACAAGCGGACAGGAAAAAGACTTTCTAAAGGAGCTGGATTTCTTGATCATAACCATGCCCTTGACAAACAAAACGAAAGGGATGATTGGTGAAGAAGAATTAAAGTCGCTGCCAAGGACCGCATACCTTCTTAATCCTTCCCGTGCCCATATTATAAAAGAAGAAGCACTATTAAGAGCATTAGAAGAAGGATGGATAGCCGGAGCTGCACTGGATGTCCATTATTACTATCCTATGCCTCCTGAGCATCCGCTGTGGAGTTTTCCCAACGTGATTATGACACCCCATATTTCAGGTTCAACATTAAGCACCCTTTTTATTGAGCGCACCTGGGATATATTTGTAGAGAATGTGCGGAGGTTTTTATCAAATAAGCCCCTGCTGAACCAATTAAGCCCGTCGCAATTAAGGGGTGAATAAGACAGGCGGGGAACAGGCAAGGCTTGACAGGCAAAGCTTGGGTTATGAATATTAAAGACAAATTAACTCAATTGTTGTAAAAAATTTAAACATTATTGATATAAATTAAACATTTTCTATAATAAATTATGATAACATATGTCTATATTTGTTTATATGGTAAGGTAAAGGTAAAGCGAATTTTAGGAGGATTTTATGCCAAGAGGATTGCCGTTCTTTATAGATGGCGAAAGCAACAAAAGGTTTAAAAATGAACAGGAAGGCTTTATGAGATCTTTAAGCGTTCCTCCTGATGAGATTCCCACGTGCTCAACTGTATTTTCCGCCATTGGGCTTAGGACTCAAGACTTTAGGGGTTTAATACCGGATGAGACGGGTAAAATACCTGGCAAGCAACCGGCCCACATGGACAGGGATTACGTGGAATGGGAAACCAGCCCGGCAGAATCCACGGAAACAACGGTTTTTACGTGGATTGGCGGTTTCCAGGTCTGGCCGGTAAGGCCGGCTTTCCCTTATATAGCAGCAACACTGGTTATTGATGATACCCAAAGGATCCAATTCCCTATTAATATAATCGAAAGATTTGCCATCGAGTTGGATGGATTTGCGCTTTGGTTTGAACCAAAGAGATTTCAATCCCTTGCAGAAACATATACGCACAGGTTCCTGGCACCCGGGGGGGTGTGCGGTTTTTTTAGGCTGCAGGTGCCAGGAGACAGGTTAACCCTGGGAAAACCTGTAAAACTTCGCGTTGAACTTCCTAAAACCAGCGGAGAATATGAAGCGTTATTTTTTGTGAGCCCGAGAAAGGACGCATTAAAGGTGGATTTATCCATACTGCGACAAGAAATTAATACCCTGCAGGATGATTTAATGAGGCTTACCATGTCACTTCAGATGTTGTACACCAAAAATTACCCTGAATTATTTCCAAGGTTGGTTAAAGGGGATGTTAAAATTGTGTACCAGGATGAGACGAAACATTTACATCCTGCTACAATAACGGTGCTTTCCGGGGATGAAATTGTTATTACTTGCAGGGAAGCAACTGATCACTATGCAAAAGACGGGCATATTATAATGATTCGTTCAAAAGATGGAGGTAATACGTGGAGTGAAAAAGAAGTTATAATTGATTGCGGCAATAGTGACCACCGTTGTGCCCCTATATTTGAGCTTGAAAATGGTGATTTGCTTGCCATTGACTACCGTGCCGGGGGGCTTTATGCAGGGGATGGCAGGTTTTCTCCCGGTGACATGCAGGAGCCTACCTTGTGGGGAGCATGGTCGACAGATCGAGGGAAAACATGGAATTTCTCAAAAAATCCTTTAACCGTGCCGGGGCATAAAACAAAATACGCGGAAGCTGAAAGGCACATGATAAGATTGCCTTCCGGCAGGTTGCTGGTTGCCGCCAATATCAGTGCAGGAAAAATACCCAACGATATTGGTGTAACAATAGCTGTATTCTACTCTGATGATAACGGGAGAAACTGGGAATTTGTAACATTGCTGCCCAGGAATAACTTCCTGGTTGGCGAACCTTCGATGATCCGGACAAAAAGCGGTAAAATTGTTATGGTTACACGTTCCCATACATTCGGCAGGATTGATGATGCAGACTGGGCGAATAATGGGATGGGGGGCTTGTTGCAGTCCGTTTCATACGACGAAGGGAAAACCTGGAGTGAATTCAGGCCGACCAACATAAGCAGTATGAATTCTCCGGGGCATCTGCTGCAGCTTAAAGATGGCAGGATTCTTTGTTCGCATGCTTCAAGGACATACCCTGGAGCAATTTGCGTAACATTAAGTTATGATGAATGTGAAACATGGGATACAAAGAACACCCGCATTATAACAAACGACCTGGCAAACTGGGACAGCTGCTATCCAACCAGCGGGCAATTGAGTGATGGTTCAATAATCACCACCTGGTATGCAAATCTGTTTGGAAAATACTTTATAGCTATAAAGAAATACAGGCCTGAGGATCTATAGTTGTGGCATGTTGGTATAATTGTAAAAAACATGTATAATAATGGAAGGCAGATATAAGATGTAATAGATATTGTTATGACAGGCAGGATAGTTGTATAGTTAAAATAGTTGGAATAGTCAAAGTAGCTGGAATAGGTTTCTTTCACTGGTGGGAAGTATTCCTGGAAGGTGTTTAAGTTTAATTTGCAGAGATGATAAAAGGGAGCCAATTACTGGTAAAGGGGTGAACCGTATTGAAATTTGAGACAATAGGGAAGTCCAAGCAATTCTATGATTTTTTAAAAAATGAAATCTTATCTGATGATTACAAGCCTGGGGATAAGTTTCCTTCCATAAGGGAACTTTCTTCAAAGTATGGCATTAGCGTTATTACGGTTAACTCGGTAATTTCAAACCTGGTGACCGAGGGCCTTTTACATGTTGTGCAGGGGAAGGGCACATTTGTATCAGAAAAGAAGAATTCTGCCAAAAACAAGAAAATAATCGGGGTTATTCTATTTGACTTCAGCCTGGAAAATAATATTGAAGCAACCATGTTCAATAGTATTCAAGGGAATTTAAAGGACAATTATTATGTAATACCATATAATTCATACGATAAGCTGGACTTATTCTATAAAGGTATTAAGGGTTTTTCGGAGTTAGGGGTTGACGGCATGATTCTTACTCCGCCTTCAACTGAAGATTATGATGCTGATACCGTAAAAAGCTTGATAACCCGGGACATACCTGTAGTTTTTATAAACAGGAGAGTACCTGGCATAAAGGCCGATTTCCTGGAGATGGATTTTGATGATTGTGTTTATAAGGCAATGAAGCATTTGCTTGATAAAAACAAGCGCAGCATTGCCATGGTGAAATCCAACAGCAATACTATAAGTGAAGCAATGGTAAGGGGTTATAAACGTGCGTTAAATAAAGGGGGAATTAGCTTTGATGATAAATTTATAATTGAATGGAATGAAAACTTTGGTAAGGTTGAAAAGGCCTTAGAAGGACTGATAGGTAAAATTGACGGGCTTGTGGCAAGTGATTATTTCATTTACAGGTTAAGAAGAATTATATATGCAAGCGGGAAAAAAGTCCCGAGCGATTTGTCAATTGTAGGCATAAACGATACCGCGTATTCTAGGTTTATGAATCCGCCCCTGACCGTATTGCCATTTACTGCAAAACAAATAGGCGAAGAGGCTATTAAATTAATCATAGGAAAATTAGAAAACAAAATCACGGGAGAAATCAGCAGGTCGTTTAAGACAGAACTGATCATAAGGGAGAGTACTTAAGAATTTTGCAAAAGGTTTAAACGTTGTTTATATGTACTAACCCAATATGCTTACGGGAGATGAGAATTATGAAGAAAATAATACCAACCAGGAATTTTATTATTTTTAAGGATAAACATTATAATACGTTCCCAAGCATTATTAGAAAAAATGATGGCGAGTTTATGCTATGCTTCAGGCAGGCTCCCGACTGGCAGCACTTGTACGGGAAGGTAACCCATGTTGATCCCGGGTCGATGGCAGTATATTTAACATCAAGGGATGGTGAGAATTGGAACGATAGCCCTGAGGTACTCTACGACGATTATCTATTTGGAGTACAGGATCCCTGCCTTAACACATTAAAGGACGGAAGCCTTTTTTGCACGTTTTTCATGTGGAAAGTCTACTTGCGTTCCGAGCTGGAAGATAAGAACGGGCATCAAGTATATGACAAATGGGTGGGAAAGTTTGACAAGCTTTATTCCATCATCTCGAAAGATGGAGGCAGGACATGGAGCAGGCCTGTACCGATTGCTGATAAGTATGGCGGCGCACTAAGGGGGGTATGTACAGAACTTGATGATGGAGCCATACTTGCACCGGTTTATGCAAACATAAATGGATCAGGGATGTTGATGATTTTCCGGACTTATGACCAGGGACAAAACTGGGAGAAGATTGCCATGGTTGAAAGCGAAGATTATCACCTGGGGGAGACAAGCTTACTAAAAACAAAAAGCGGGAAAATTGTTGCATTTATCCGTACAGTTATAAAAAACAAGGAGCCGGGCAAGGAAGACTTTTACTCTCCGTTGCTTACTTCAGAATCGCTGGATAATGGAATCACATGGAGCACTCCCACCAAGAGAGAATTTTATTCTTCAAGCCCTTTTCATCCGCTTCAATTGGATAATGGACAGGTATTTATTTCTTTTGGCTACAGGATAAAGCCGTTTGGCATACGTGCTTTCCTGCTTGATGAAGAATGTGTTGATTTTGATAAGGCCGAGGAAACGGTATTGAGGGATGACGGGCTTGGTTTTGATATTGGTTACACGAGCGCGGTCCAGCTTCCTGGTGGGAAGGTACTGGTCGTGTATTATTACTATGATACTGTAAACGGTCCAAGGTATATAGCGGGAACAATATGTGAAATAAGAGGGTAAAATAATTAGTTTAAAGTAGCCTGTTTAAATTATTAGTTTTAATAATAAGTGTTAGCTGTTATTTATTCAATTTATTCACGTTATGTTAATTTACTAGCGTTATATTATAGAGAATTTAAAGAAACATTCAACATTTAGTTAAAGGGGAAGATTTTCATGAAAATATACAAGCAAGGGGGGCGCAGGCTTTTTGAAAGAGACCCTGAAACCGTAAAAGTTGTATCGGAGATGCTTGCTGATTTAGAGAAAAACGGCATGGATGCCGTAAGAAAATATAGCATTATGTTTGATGACTGGAACCCTGATGATTTTGAACTTAGCGAGGAACAAATAAATGATGCCATAAGTAAACTTGATGAACAGATTATCAGGGATACAGATTTTTGCCAGGAGAACGTAAGGAAGTTTGCCCAGGCCCAGTTAAAAACGCTGCTCCCGCTGGAAATCGAAACGCAGGAAGGGGTAATTTTGGGCCATAAGCATATTCCTGTCAAGTCTGTAGGAAGTTATATTCCAGGCGGCAGGTATCCAATGTTCGGTTCAGCCCAGATGAGTATAATCCCGGCAAAGGTTGCAGGTGTTAAAAATGTTTATGCCTTTACCCCCCCGGTAAAGGGCGTCGGTTATTATCCTGCCACCATCAACGCAATAAAAAAGGCAGGGGCTGATAGGATATTTGTTCTTGGCGGTGTACCCGCCTTGGCCATGATGGCATTTGGGATGGGGGTAATTGAGCCTGTAGACATAATTTGCGGCGCGGGGAACAAGTATGTTACCGAAGCAAAACGTCAATTATTCGGCAGGTGCGGTATTGATCTTCTGGCTGGCCCTACCGAAATCCTAGTAATTGCAGACGATTCTGCCGACCCTGACCTTGTAGCCTGCGACCTTTTGGGCCAGGCTGAACATGACCCGAACAGCGGCATTGCACTTATATGTTTTAGCGAAAGGTTTGCTGAACAATGCCTAGATTGCTTGAAAAAAAGGCTGATGGTACTGCCTACCAGGAATGTTGCAGAAGTTTCATGGGAGAATAATGGGATTATATACATAGTTGACAGCAAGGAGGAAGCAGTAAAAGTAAGTGATGAATATGCTCCCGAGCATCTTGAAATACACGTGAAAGATGAAGGTTACTACCTGGAGAACCTGGCAAATTATGGTTCTTTATTTATAGGAGAAGAAACAACAGTTGCATATGGGGATAAGACAATAGGTACAAACCACATTCTTCCTACAAGCCGTGCAGCAAGGTACACTGGAGGGGTTTGGGTAGGCAAGTTTATAAAGACGGTTACGTACCAGAAAACGACCCCGGAAGCAAGCAGGTTGATTGGCGAAGTTACCGAGAGGCAGTGTAACGTTGAAAGAATGTTTGCCCATGCATTAACAGCAAGGGTGCGTGTTGAGAGGTACAGTAGGAAGGAATGAGTTGGGAATAAGTTATAAGGTATGCATGTAAATGTGTTATAAGTGTTATAAAGGGTGCATTTAAGTATCGTAGTTTAAAAGAAGGGTGGGACGGTTAAAATGTCACATCCTTTTTTATATTCATGGATGGAAATGACAAGTACCTTACCAAAAAGCTTTCATTGTGTTACAATGGAAATAGAAGTTGCCGGTTTGAAATATTACAGGGAGGGATGTGCGTGGAAAAAGTGCTTGTGGTTGAAAATCTTAAGAAGAATTACGGCAGTATACAAGCATTAAAAGGAATAAGTTTTGATGTGAACCCCGGCGAGATTTTTGCCCTTATCGGGCCCAATGGGGCGGGGAAAACGACGGCTTTAAGGATTATAGCCACAATTCTTAGTTCTAATGGCGGCGATGTATATGTTTATGGTATGAGTGTAAAAAAGCAGCCGGAAAAAGTCAGGGAGATTATCAGTTATCTTCCCGAGGAGGCAGGCGCATATAAAGTGTTGACGGGAAGGGAATATTTGCGCTTTATGGCAAGCCTGTTCGCCCCGGATGAAAAAACATGCAAAGAATACGTAGAAGTTGCTTCCGAAATTGCAGACCTGGGAGACAGGATTAATAACAAGATATCGACATACAGCAAAGGTATGACCAGGAAATTGCTGCTGGCCAGGGCGGTTATGACTGCCCCCAAGCTGGCTATACTTGATGAGCCTACCAGCGGGTTGGATGTATTAAATGCACTTGAAATAAGGAATACGATAAAAAAGCTTGCAAAATCAGGAATGACAGTACTGGTTTCAAGCCATAACATGCTTGAGATTGAGTACCTGTGCGACAGGGTCGGAATAATCAATAAGGGTGAAATCCTGGAAGTAGGGACTCCTGGCGAATTAAAGGAAAAATTCGGTGCACAGAATATAGAAGAAGTATTTGCGGAGGTGGCAAGATGAATAGATTCTTTGCGTTATTTAAAAAAGAAGTACGTGAACTGCTGACACTCCAGATGATTTTGCAGATAATTATCGGTATGCTGGTTTTTGTATTCATAGGTAATGTAGTCGGGAAAGAAACAACTAAAGCCAGGGAGATGCAAAATATCATTATAAATGATATGGATTCCTCCGCCTCCTCGGAAGCGGTGATAGATATCCTTGAATCGTCGGGATTCCATGTGTTTTTATACAACGAGGAGGAAGTGGGCAATCTTTTTGACAATGCAAGGGAAAAAGAAATTTATAGTATACTTGTTGTCCCGCAAGGTTTTGAAAAGAATTTGTCGGAGATGAAAACGCCAATAATACAAAATTATAGTATTGTAAGAGGGATGTCGCTTTTGGGGTTAATGAATTCCGGGGTGGGAAGCCAGGCCTTAAGCATTATCAATGAGCATTTCAGCAATATATTAATTAAAGAAAAAGCTGTTTCAGAAAACCCGCAGCAACTTAAGAATCCCGTTACATCCGAGAATGTAGTGGTAATGGGAAGCAAAACTGCAAATATAAGCCCCGAAGAATTGGCAGGATTTTTAAATACCCAATCAATGTTTATCCCTATCGTGATTTTCCTCATTATTATAATGGCATCCCAGACGGTAGTGGTATCAATAGCTTCGGAGAAGGAGAATAAAACTCTTGAAACCCTTTTAAGTACACCTCTTAGCAGGATATCCATAGTGATGGCGAAAATGTCGGCTGCAGGTATTGTATCATTAATAATGGCGATTGTATATATGTTTGGAATGAATTACTACATTAATGGGCTTACCGGAGGTATTACACAGGGCCAGTCCAGCCAGGTGCTGGCCGATGCTTTAAATAAACTTGGAATGGATTACGCCGCCGGTGATTACGTACTAATAGGTATATCGCTTTTTTTAAGCATACTTATAGCCCTTGCGGTTTCCCTGATACTCGGTGTCTTTTCTGAAGATGTGAAGAAAGCCCAGGCAATGATTACTCCCATTATATTTCTTGTAATGGTACCGTATTTTATTACAATGTTTATGAACCTGGATACAGCTTCAACAGCTATCAAGGTATTTGTATATGCCATACCTTTTTCTCATTCTTTCCTGGTATCACAGAACATTTTCTTTAACAGGCACATGGATGTGACATTGGGAATAATATACCAATTGGCTGTGCTGGCTATACTGGTAATAATAGCTGCAAGGATATTTACCACGGACAGGGTACTTACGGCAAAGATCAGGTTTGAAAAAAGAACGAACCTGTCAGGCGGAAATACTTCGAAATAAGGTGTAATAGCAATAAGGTACAATAGTAATAGGGTATAGGTGCAATAGTAGTAAGGTGCAATAGTAATAAGACGTAATAGTAATATCGTGTAATAGTAATAAGGCGTATACTTGTTCAGGCTGTCTTTAGGGCTGTTTTACGAAGTATACGCCCTTTCAGCCATTTTTTCGTAGTGCTTGTAGAGAATCCCGAAACGGTACGGGTAATTTTTGTGCCATGGTTTATGCTTGCCGCAGAAGTGGAGAATGACTGTATTTTTAATAATGAAATCAATATTTACCATCCCCTTTGAAGATATAAAGTATGAACGGTAACGGCGGGCGTCATAGTTGTACAGGTACTCGTTAAGGGGTAGAATTCTATTCCAGTAAAGGCCGTTCAGGACATCCTGGTCGGGCAGGATAAGTTCTCCCGCGTGCTTTTTTATGTAATTGTGCAGCTGGGAAATATCCGCTTCCTTCCGCAACAGTTCCACGTTGATGAGCAGGACCCCGGAATTATAGTACTTGTTGGATTCGGTTTTAAGGCGGATTTTGTTTATGTAGTTTATCATTGGTTTTAAATGGGCGGCAGCTGCATAAAAATAATTCCCCAGGTCAATGGAGTATAATGGTTCAACCGGGTTGAGAATCAATATGTCCGGGTCAAGGTAAAGGGCCTTGCCAACATGGCCTGGCAGGATTTCATGGGCCATCAGGCGGTAATACATTTCCTTGGAATAATATGAGTTGACAGGAGCATCAGAGAAGGTATCGCTTTCAATCTTCAGCGGGTGCAGGGCATGGCCGTGTTTGGCAACATATTCGGAAAGTTTGTCTATCTCCGGTTTGCTTATATCAGAATATATGATGTAAATATCGAGATTGCTTGAACAATTGTCAAAAAGGGATTTGAGCATAACCTTAAGGGGAAAAAGATAAGCCTTATTTAGCGTAACCACTATGTTCAAAGATACACACCCTTTCGTAAACATATTGCTTATATATATATGTTGGCAGTTTTTATTATACTATAAAATTTTTAAAATATATAATTAAAAATATTTTATAAATTTTATAATGTGCCATATAATTTATTGTCCGCCATATAAGTTAATGCCACATAAATTAAATCATTTTAATTTAAATTAAAGCAGGTGCCTGCCTTGCTTGAATTGAGCCGTTAAATTTGTTTTTCTCCAAGGCACCCCGGGCAGGTAGACGGGCAGAATGTTGCGAAGAGTCGATTTATATAGTAATATTTCTATATATGAATTATTTCTTTGTGCGAATTTCCATGCATGGATTTCCACGTGTGAAGTGAAATGCATGGAACGATGACGGAAGAAAAATCAAGATCAGGAGTGTAAATTACATAAAATGTATGCGAGGGATAAAAGTGATAATGCCGGAAATACAGGTTGCTGTAATTGCACCGGTGATTTTATCAAGCGAGAGTTCAGTATAGATGAGAGTATTATTAAATTGTCGCGTAGTGCCGAAGAAGAGTGTAGGGACATATTTCAGCGCATAGATGATGTGAAGGAATATAACCAGCTTAAAGTTATAAAGGCCATGCAAAAGAACAGGCTGAGCGATGCCCATTTTTCCGGCTCCACCGGGTACGGCTATAATGACAGGGGTAGGGATGTACTGGAAAGCATATTTGCGGATATATTCGGGGCGGAGGATGCATTGGTCAGGCACCAGGTTGTTTCAGGCACACATGCTTTGACCCTGTGTTTATTCGGTAATTTAAGGCCGGGGGATGAGCTGCTGTCGGTTACCGGAAAACCATACGACACCTTGGATGAAGTTATAGGCATTAGAGATGGCGGAAGCGGTTCTTTGAAGGATTTTGGCATAAGTTACAGGCAGGTGGATTTTCTGCCCAGGGGAAAGGTGAATTTTGAAAAAATAAGGGAAGAGATAAATGAAAAAACGAAAATGGTTTTTATCCAACGTTCGAGGGGGTATAGCCAAAGGCCTTCACTAAAAATTGATGATATCGAGGGAATAGCAAGATTTGCAAAAAGCATAAAAGAGAATATAATTGTCTTGGTGGATAACTGCTACGGGGAGTTCGTGGAAAAGAGGGAGCCCGTCGATGCGGGAGCAGACCTGGTTGCCGGTTCATTGATAAAGAATCCTGGCGGGGGCTTGGCTCCTTGCGGAGGCTACGTGGTTGGAAAGAATGTATACGTGAATAATGCGGCTTGCAGGTTAACCGCCCCCGGGATAGGCAAGGAGGTTGGTGCCACCCTCGATGTTAACAGGCTGCTCTTCCAGGGCTTGTTC
>JAAZDH010000066.1 GCA_012512865.1 Clostridiaceae bacterium
ACGGCAATTATCACGGGACCTCCCGCCATAAGGGCGCTTTTCTTAGTTATATCTACTCCTTGCCTTACTCCGAGTGCTTCAAGCCGTGCTGCCATCCTTCTTCCCCCGATGATTGCGACAACCCTGCCATGCTGCCCGTTTTTCATCGAAGAAAGCTCCAGTGTATGCTTCCGCATCTTCACCTTGTTCCGCCCCCTTGTCCAAATCATGACTTGTATTTGAGTCATGGTTTATAGATTGTTTTTATGTTCGTACTTATATTAATATTAATGATCATCCATGTTCATCCCTGTGCTTGTCCCCGGGCATATGACCATGTGTTGCTCATGATATTGATAATTATTATCAATAATGCCGCACAAGTTACCTTTTATTTTTAATATCCACATAAAATTCTACTCCTGTTTCTTGATTATGTCAATAAAGCCCGAGAGAGCTTTCTTGAATTAATTCACAATAAAATGAATTATCACTTTCCAGTGCCAAATCCCGAAATGTATTATTGTTTTTCACTGTTAAATCCTTAAAAAATATTGTTATTTTCCATTATTAAATCATGAATTGTATTATTATTTCTCTCAAAAGTGATATAATAAATAGTAGGTAGTAATTTATAGGCAATATTCAATAGGGAGGCTTGAATATGTCATTATTTGAACAAATCAGTAAGAAGGTTGGCGAGGCTGCCCAGGTTGCTGCAAAAAAGTCCGGCGAACTAGTGGAAATTGCAAAATTGAATATGAATATAGTTGCAGAAGAGGACAAAATAAAAAATATTTACTTGAAAATAGGTGAGAATACATATGCCAAGTATCGCTCGGGCAACGAAATAGACGCGGATTTTATTGCCGATTGCGAAAAAATAATGGAGTATCAAAAAGTGCTAGATGGTTTAAAGGCAAAAATCAGGGAAATAAAAAACATGAAGCTATGCACTTCTTGCGGGGAAGAAGTTCAAGATAACGCGCTCTTTTGCCCAAAATGCGGTGCAAAGCTTGAAAAAACGGATTCACAGCAAGAACAGGCAGAGTAAGGGTTTTGGTAATAAAGGCTCTATACAAACCACCCTCACTTTCATGAATACTTTGTTTCATCATTCCAGGTTCAGTTTTCGTTTCAGGAGAATATTTGTTACAGCATAAAACGTAGCTGTCAATAGCATAAAAGTAATGCCCAAAACCAGGATCAATGCATTAGACCGGCTTGGCGCAGGGAATACAGAATGGACTCTCATGGAAATAATGGTGTCCAGGAAAAAAGGCATAACCAGGATAAAAACCATTTGGCTCAATGTATTTAAACCTATATACATTCCAAATGACGCCAGCAGCTTATGCTTCCTGAATAAATGTCCAAGGGTGATTGCTGCGTACATTTCAATGACGCTAAATGCAAGTACCGAAAGACCAAGCAATGAAATCGAAAAATAACTGATGGGTCCTATGAAGTCATGAATCATGGTAAAAAACATACCTATCTTTCGAATATCCGGGGATGGAATAAGCAACATGATAGAACAAATACCAACAATTGCACTAAGAAAGCTCCAGAGCATTGCAACTGATAGTTTGCTCATGATAAGCTTCCATGTCTGCACCGGCAGCGTAAACATCAAGTATCCTTCATCCCCCAAGAGCCCCTTGTAATATCTTTGAACAACCACTACAAGGGTTACTACCATTATACCTGTGAATAGAAATACATATGCAAGCATTGACAGGGTACGGGCGACTTGAAGCACATTTGCGGTTTCTTCGATGGCAGATGGATTCGCATAAAACAATAACCGGTTTATTAATGCAAAAACCAGGAGTACCGTGTATAAAGGAATAAACCAGCGCGCAGTAGCCTTGACTTCATATTTTATCAATTTCCTTAACATTTGAACACCTCCCTGAATAATGCATCTACGGACTTACCGTATTCATCACGAATCTCATCTACCGTTTTTGCCAGGATAACACGTCCTTTCTTAAGAAAAATAACATCATCCAGTATTTTTTCGATATCCGCAATGAGGTGGGTAGACAAAACAATAGACGCATCATCGCTGTAATTGCGTATAATGGTATCCAGGATATAATCCCTGGCAGCCGGGTCAACACCGCCAATAGGCTCATCCAGGAGATAAAGCCGGGCCTCACGGCTCATGACCAGGATTAGCTGTACTTTTTCCTTTGTCCCCTTAGATAAGGTTTTTAGCCTGCTATTGGGGTCAATGTTCAATCTTTTTAACATGTCATAAGCTTTTTCCGGGTTAAAATCAGTGTAAAAATCCTGGAAAAACCCAACGATTTGTGAAACCTTCATCCAATCATTGAGGTAAGTTTTTTCCGGGAGATAGGATACTATTCTTTTTGTTTCCACACCAGGGTTTAAATCTTCTATTCGTACTTCGCCGGATGTTGGAGTTAACAATTCATTGCATATTTTTATAAAAGTACTCTTCCCGCTGCCGTTAGGTCCAAGAAGGCCAACAATCCTGCCCCGTTCTACAGCAAAGCTTACATTATCAAGAGCTTTTGTTGCTCCAAAGGTTTTTGTAAGGTTTTTACTCTCCAGGATGATACTCATTGTTCCACTCCTTCCAGCATTGTCTCAAGCATGCTTAATACTTCATTGTTATCAAACCCTAATTTTCTCATTTTTTTCAGAAAATCTTGTACCTGTTCTTTTGCCAATTTATTTTTTACCTGGTTAACTATATTTACATCCTCCGTTACAAACCTGCCGATTGTGCGGTTGGTATAAAGCAATCCGTCTTCTTCCAGTTTTGCAAGAGCTTTTTGCATTGTATTCGGGTTAACCGAGGCCTCCTGCGCCAGGTCCCGGACAGGGGGCAATTTTGAACCAAGTGCATAAACACCTGAACATATCTTCAATTCCATTTGTTCAATAAGCTGCAAGTATATGGGGCGATCTGTTCTTATTTCCCACGACATCTAATCACTCCCTTGTTCTCCTCTGTATCCCTCTGTACTCCTCTACACTCCTTTTACACTCAATTATGCTCACTTATACTCCTTCATACCCATCTATTCTCATTTATTCTTCTTTATACTCCTCGTATAATATTATTTGTTAATATATTTCTGCTTAACTTCCAGTTAATAACTGGAAGTTAAATCGTTCGCTATACCATATTAGTGAACAAGCTGCTGTTTTAGCAGCTAAACAATTTCATATTGATATTACCTAAGCCCTGTTG
>JAAZDH010000067.1 GCA_012512865.1 Clostridiaceae bacterium
AACCTGCAAAGATGGAAGTGAACGGGATTACCAGTCCGAATAGCAGCAGTTTTAACATTCTTTTTTGCCTGATTTTTTTATACTTGTACAACCTCTTGGTTCTCATGGCTGTATTTTCCTCCTTTTTATATATATAATAGTAATAAATTTAACAAGAGGGCTGGTAATTACCCGGCCCTTACTTGCTTGTTCCATATTGAATCTTGTTTTAATTTAATTTTATCTTTTACAAGTTATATGCTTTATCATTGCCTGTTTATAACTATATTTAATCTTTCTAGTCAGTAGTTATAAAACCCTTTATTTTTTCGAACTTCCCCTCTTTAATACCCGGAACGTTCATAATGTCTTCGATCTTTTCAAATCTTCCGTGCTGCTGCCTGTATTTTATAATGCTTTCTGCTGTTATCTCCCCTATGCCCGGCAGGGTATCAAGTTCAGCAATAGATGCCGTGTTAATGTTCACCTTCTTCCATGAATCTTTTGATGAGCTTTTCTCACCTGTCGTCCCGCCTGTATAAATAACCGCATCCCCATCATCGCTTATCAACTGTATGCCTGGCCCTGCCCCGGCAGTGTTTTCTTCGGTTGAACCCCCATGGCCCTTGCTTCTCTCAAGTACCTTGTCTTTCGACAAAATATTCAGCATTACATTTTCTTCAAGCTTGTACACCATGTTGATGTTTTCCAAGTCAGCTTCCCCTGTAGCTCCTCCTGCGGCTTCAATTGCCTCGTATATCATCTGTCCTTTTTTCAGGGTTACTATACCAGGGCTGTTAACGCAGCCAATCACGTATACCTTTATTTCATCAACCGCTTCTTCAACCCCGGTGCCTTCATTCCCATGGTCATCACCGCCGGAAATTCCAATATTTCCAGGTATCTTGCCTGTCTCTTCCTGTTCCGTCGAAACCGTATCCATATCCCCTGTGTCTTTCCCATCAATAATCACATCATCCCTGTTTCCTAAAATAACGTAAACCGCCAACGACAAGAGCATAAATACAAAAACTGCTATTATCGCCAAGGTTTCCTTCTTTATGCTTATTGTTATATTAAATAACTTTATTGTCATAATAAACCTCCTTTTTTCATATAAATTCTATATAAAACATTATTTTCCTTATTGGATTTTAAAAACATTATCGGGTGTTTCAACCCTGGAGTTTAGTCCCGGATTTTACCTGGACCTCAATTACAGGTCTGAACCTTGGATTCTAATTACAGGTTTTTAATACTGATACCGGGTTTTGAGGTTCTTGAGCCGGGATAATAATTCCCTTTATTTATTCCGGGCCAACATTGAAATAAGAAAACCGTCTCCTGGTTCACTTGAAAGTCTTAAGCTTGTATCCTAATTATAGGTACTTAATACCAGTACTGGTTTAAGAAACCACTGAACCAGGAAAACCGTCCCCCTGGCTTGCTTGATTATCATTTGGTAATAATACTGGCTTTTATTACTAGATTTTAACAGCTCAAACCCGCAATAAATCTGAATAAATTCGAAATTACCTGTTGCATTACCTGCATCATTTATGATATAAGTATAAATGTAAGGAATGAAATTTTATAAAAAAATAAAGGACGCAGTTAGGAATTTTTTTCCTGGTATAAACATGAATATAAAAAAGAAGGGGGGTCAAATCTATGGGCGCTACCATGCCTATCTACAAAATAAGGCCCATAAGAGATTTAAAAGACATTCTGGAGCAAAGCGCAAAACTGTTCGGAAGTAAAAATGCATTCCTGGTCAAATCCGGAATTGATGGCAACTACGAAGGGATAACATATTTGAAGTTCAAGGAGGATGTTGAAGCCCTTGGTACGGCTTTAATAAGCCTTGGTCTTAGGGATAAGTTTATCGCGGTAATAGGAGAAAACCGTTATGAATGGTGTGTTTCCTACCTTGCCGTTGTGAATGGTACAGGAATTGTTGTACCCCTGGACAAGGAATTGCCGGCTTCAGAAATTGAAAACCTGCTTACACGTTCCAATGCATCCGCCGTTATATTTTCCGGGAAATTCTCCGAGCTGATGAAATCTTTACCGGGGAAGCTTCCTACCCTCAAGTATTATATAAACATGGATGCTTCCGAAGATGAAACACCCGGAAGTGATGTCTCCGAAACAGTTTTCTTGTCCTTCCGCAGTCTTGTTGAAAAGGGCAAATCGTTTTTGGCAGCAGGTGACAGGTCTTTCATCGATGCCCCGGTTGATGCGGAAAAAATGAGCATCCTTTTGTTTACTTCAGGCACCACTGACAAGGCAAAAGGGGTAATGCTTTCCCATAAAAATATATGCTTCAATATGCAATCCGTCTGCTCGGTCCTTTATATAGACAGCACCGATTCCGTCCTGTCAATACTGCCGCTTCATCACACGTATGAATGCACCTGCGGTTTCCTGGCAATGATATACAACGGGTGCACCATATCCTTCAATGAAGGCTTGAAGCATATAGCAAAAAATCTCCAGGAAACAAAGCCTTCCATCATAATCCTTGTACCCTTGATACTTGAAAACATGTACAAGAAGATATGGAACCAGGCATCCAAGAAGCCAGGGTTGAAGATAAAGCTGAAAGCGGCAATTTTTATAAGCAATTTTCTTCTTAATGCATTTAAAGTTGATATACGGAAGAAACTTTTTAAGCAAATCCATGATAACATAGGCGGGAATGTAAGGTTAATAATATCAGGCGCGGCAGCAATTAACCCTGAAGTTTCAAAAGGTTTAAGGGCATTCGGTTTCAAGGTACGCCAGGGATATGGCCTTACGGAGTGTTCACCCATCGTTACGGTAAACCACGATGAAGTGTTCAAGGACGATTCGATTGGTAAACCTTTGCCGGGAGTTGAAGTTAAAATTGAAAACTTGGATGAAAACGGCATAGGTGAAATAACCGTAAAGGGTGACAATGTCATGCTGGGTTATTTCGGTGATCCGGAAGGCACGCAAAACGTACTCAAGGATGGTTGGTTTTACACGGGTGACCTTGGCACCGCGGATAACGAAGGCTTCTTTTATATTACAGGGCGCAAGAAGAACGTTATCGTGACCAAGAACGGGAAAAACATCTACCCCGAGGAATTGGAGGTCTGCCTTAACAAGAGCCCGTATATATTCGAATCCCTCGTATGGGGCAAGGATGAGGAAGATTCCGATGAAACCATAGTTTGCTCAAAAATAGTGCCCGATTTTGAAGCAATCAAGACCAGGCTGGGTACGGACAACTTCACGGAAAGTGACGTGCGCAAAATAATAAGCGAAGAAATAAAAGCGGTAAACAGGAACTTGCCGCTGTTTAAAAGGATACGGGATTTCTCGATAAAGGAAGAGGAATTCGCAAAAACCACCACCAGGAAAATCAAACGATACATGGAGAATAAATAACTTCGGAATAAGTAAACTTTGAAATGAATAAACCCCGGAATAGATAAACCTTGACCCTGCCGGCCGATCAATGGCCGCGCAGGGTTATACAATTTCTCTATTGGTTAACCGTATATGCACCTTGGTAAGGGCTTAAAATGCCAGCCCATGCTGAAAAATTGTGCCGGAATTTTATCATCCATCT
This sequence comes from Clostridiaceae bacterium, assembly GCA_012512865.1. Taxonomy (GTDB): domain Bacteria; phylum Bacillota; class Clostridia; order Acetivibrionales; family DUMC01; genus Ch48. The sequence goes on from JAAZDH010000067.1 coordinate 3,581, forward strand.
ATTGGCGTAACCATGTATACACGGGGCGGGCAATTGTGTGAAGCCGCAGCATATTCAAAGCCTTGATGGTTGCATGCACCGCCGAAGTTGCCCTTGTTATCGGCACATACGATGGCAATATTACCAACCCGTCCCCTCTTCTCCAGCAACCTTTTATGCGTTTTTTTTACTGCCAGCTCCGCCGCCTCCCCGGGGCTATAGCCCTCTCTCATTAATTCAACAGCATAAAAACAGGTACAGCATCTCATTATATCCTCTCCAACACCCGTGGCAGCTGCGCCGCCAACGTAACTGTCCACGTAAAAACCAGAACCCACCAGTGGGCTGTCCCCCACCCTTCCGCCGAGTTTCATCCCCGTTCCGCTGGTGGAAGTAGCACTTGCCATCTTTCCAAGAGTATCAAGGGAAACAATTCCCACAGTGTCATGGCCCATGGGTACTTTATAATCCAGGCCTTTTTTAAGCCTTTCTCCTGCTTCCGCTTTTTTCTCAAGCCATTTTTCAATGCTTTGGCAGTTGAGAAGCATTGTTTTTTCGAATCCTTTCCTGGCCGCAAAATCCTCCGCTCCCCTGCCTACAAGGATATTATGGGGAGTATCCTCCAGGACCCTCCGGGCTATGCTTACAGGGTTTCTATACCCTTTAACGCACATCACCGCTCCTATCGAAAGGGTGTCGCCTTCCATTATTGCCGCATCAAGCTCAATTTCCCCGTCAACATTAGGTATTGCTCCATACCCCACGGACTCCACGGAAGGATCATCTTCCACGTACCTTGCAACCATTTCGACTGCATCGAGGGAGCTGCCTCCTTCACCAACCAGCTTTGCAGCAGCAGTAATCCCCGCCAAAGAAAATTTCCATGTGGCTATAATGCACCATCCCATATTTCTACCTCCTCGTCTATGCTCTTTTTAATGTACAATATGCCAAAATCTTTTGATTTTTTAAAAATTATCTTGTCATATTACGGAAATACTTTGTAAGGAAGTCCGATGAAAACCCTCCTCCCCTAAAATATCCCAGGCTTGCAGGCGTCCACAATGTGGCCTCCAGGCTATTTTGCAGCCTCTTCGGGAGTTATCTCCCAGGAATGCTTTATTGTCCGATGCCTTAAATATTCTGTAATTAATTTAGCTGCAGCTTTAGCCATGTACATTTGCTTTTTTCATTTACTTTCATTTTATATATTTATAACAAAAATATCAACTAATTATCACCATCGCCTCAATTTTTTTAAATTAAGCTTGTTATTGATGTCCAGTCCATCAGTCGAAGAAGGTTTTCCCTCACGTTTTACTGCTTTTTTTACATCTTCCACGGTGCCGAACGGAAGAATGTACTGCCTGTCAATTTCTCCCCAAAAAGTAATTTTTCCCGCATATAATTCCTCAGGCTTCTCAATATCCATGCAAAACAACTGTGAATTAACCACATCTATTCCAATTTCTATTAGATCAGGGTATATTTGTTCAATATTGCCATCAGAATTATTTAAAAAATACCTGGGTATTTCACCAGGCGAATACAGAAAAAATATCCTGGCGAAGCCAGTGATATTTTTAGATCAAATCTATTTTGAAAATTAAGTTTTGTATTTTATCGTACATTATTATTTATTCTGAGTATTTTATCAGTACGTATAGATCGGATATAATACACGGAGAACTTATACTGCCTTCCACACTTATTTCCACTTCGTTCATGCCTTGTTTAACATAGCTCCCCGGCACATTATACTCCAGCGTTCTTTCATTTATAAAATCAACTCTCATAATGTTTCCATTGAGTTTTACAGTGATGGCCTTTGTATTTATATTCGAAGGAGCTTCATATTCAATATACATCTTTATACCGGGGTATATTCCATCCCTTGCGCTATGTGAAAAATCTTCCCCAACCGGCAAAAATATTTTGCTATTTTCGCCCGGCTTTATGCTTAACGGGTGTCCGGGGTTCAATGTGGGTATATTGATGAATTCCTGGTGAGGTATTCCTCCCCATGCAATTTCACCTTCACCTCTTACACTGGTAAAATAAAATTTATCTAGTTTTTCCAGGATCTCTCGCTCCCCGATCTCTTTCAGGATCGTGTTTCCCATGTCACGGTAATTAAAGAGACATATCCCATCCATACCTGCATTCCAGGCATTCATGGCGCGCCCCCTGTACGCTTCCGTTGAAGACCTTAGTTCCCTTGCTTTCTTATCCTTTACACGGCTTTCATCAAGAGATGCATAGGCTTTTACCCCGTATTTATGGGCAATAGCTGCGCTATACTCCCAAAAATTCAGTTGAATATATCCACTTACGACCATCATATCAATCAATCCTCGTATAATATTATTTGTTAATATATTTCTGCTTAACTTCCAGTTAATAACTGGAAGTTAAATCGTTCGCTATACCATATTAGTGAACAAGCTGCTGTTTTAGTAGCTAAACAATTTCATATTGATATTACCTAAGCCCTGTTG
>JAAZDH010000068.1 GCA_012512865.1 Clostridiaceae bacterium
CATTAATGTATTGCGTGTATTGCAATTGCATTAATATAACCGGTGCCCGGGTTATGATATGCCGGGGTAATAAACGGAGGTAAAAAAATGCTTAGAATTAATACCTTTTACGAGGAACAAAAATTATTAAAGTCCTTGATGTCAGGTGATTTGGATAATGTGAAGGAAGAGTTGAACCTTATTTTAAAAAAAAGCCTTTGTAAGGATTATGTTTCCCTGGAGATTGCAAAATTTAAGATACTAGGTGTAATTAATGCAACGATTAACCGGCTTGAAATTACCGGGATAGAGTTTGAAAAAGATTTCTGGAATGAATTAAACCTAATTGAGCGGCTTTACAACTGTTCTACAGTTAACGAGCTCAGGAATGAAACCAGTGAAATCCTGGCAAAGCTGGACCAGTATGCCAAGAAATATAATAAGAAAAACGAGAATACCCAGCTTTTTGAGCGCGCAATTGATTACATAGAAAAGAATTACCATAATAAACAGTTAAATGTATCCATGATTGCAGAGCATTTTGGTGTTAGCGTGACATACTTGTCAAAATATTTTAAAAAGCAAGTAGGTATCGGCATATTGGAGTATATTCATAATGTGAGGATTAACAAGGCTAAAGTAATGCTCAGGAACCAGGAGATGACCATAAAAGATATATCAATGAATATCGGTTACTGGCATTCTGATACTTTTATACGCAATTTCAAGAAATATACAGGAATAACACCTGGCCAATACAAGGTAAAACTCTTGTAACTCTTATAATTAATTAATTTAAACCAGGGGTAGTAACCTTGTAAACTTTAAAACCAGGATAACATTGTATACTGCAAGGAGGAATAATATGGCTTACAATTTTAACATTACAGGCGAAGAAAAAGCCTACCTGAGGGATTTAGCAGCAAAATGCATGGAATATGCAAATCTTCCGATTATGAAAGAAAGAGAGATGCTTTGGTGCAAGCATAACTCTCTTCAAGGCGAAAGACCCGTAATTGTTGTGGAAATGAATACTTTCGAGCAGGAAATGCTGCCCGGTTTCAGGTGCCAGTCCAGCCATGCAAGGGCAATAGAGGGGCAGTTGATAAGGCATATTGTGAATTTCGAGATGATTAATGATGATAAGGTGATACCCCCGTATTTTTCCGTTGATTGGCGCATATATTATAAGCCCTTTGGCATGGATTTTGTTGTTGAACATGCAGTTGACAGTGCAGGAAGAAGAATTGGCTATAAGCGCCATTATCCCGTATCGGACCTGAAAAATGATATGCACTTGGTAGGACCTTCTGTATATAGCATTGACAGGGAGTATACCATGGCATGGAAAAGCTTTGTCGAGGAGGTCCTTGACGGTATAATGCCGGTAAGGGTGACAAACAGTAGCTTAAGGTGGAGTGTTACACCGTCATCAAAAGCTTTTACCCTGCTGGGAATGGAGAATATGCTATTTTCGATTGTTGATTATCCTGATGAAATGCACAAGCTGATGAGGTTTATAGTGGATGACCTTAAAGGATTCATTAAGTGGCAGGAGGAAGAAGGACTTCTTGTACTGAACAATGGTAATGATTATGTTGGAGCCGGCAGTTACGGCTTTACCGATGAACTTCCTACTGATGAATGTAAAAGGACGGGGAAAGTAACAACAAAGGACCTGTGGCTTAACATGAACTCTCAGGAGACAGTAGGCCTTTCGCCGCAAACATTCGGCGAATTTATTTTCCCTTACTATGCAGAACTGGCAAAAGAATTTGGATTGGTTTATTATGGCTGCTGCGAGCCGGTGCATGGAATCTGGAAGGACTACTTAAGCAAGCTCCCAGGGTTGAGGAAAATATCCGTATCGCCATGGTGCGATGAAAACTACATGGGCGAAGTGCTTAAAGGCAGCAATGTTATATATTCCAGGAAGCCCAGCCCGAATTACATAGGTGTCGGAAGCAACTTTGACAAGGAAGCATATGCCGGGCATATGGCAAACACGTTGCGGGCTGCCCAAGGTTGCAGCCTGGAGTTCATATTCAGGGATATATATACTGTTTCCGGTGACAGGAGCAAGCCGGGCAAGGCGGTTAAAATACTACGGGAGCTGATTGATAAAATGTGGTAGTAAAACATGGATACCAGGCATGAGGATGAGCAAGATGAAAGATTCGATAAAACAGTTTAAACCTGATTTTGATGAAGCTTCAAGGAGATGGGAAGCATATTACCAGGGGGAAATCATTGACAGGCCGGTAGTCCTGGCAAGCACACCAAAACGTGATTATTCGGGAACGAAACCCAATGGCATAAGTTATTTTGATAAAGTATTCAGCGACATGGAAGCTATTATCGATAAAGCCCTTCTAATTGCTGAATCGACTTTCTATGGGGGGGAATCCATGCCCCAGCTTTTTTTAAGCTTTGGTCCCGATGAAATTGCCGCATATTGCGGTGGAGAACTGGTATTTAGCGAAGACTCGCCTAACACAAACTGGTCCAAGCCCTTCGTGGAAGACTGGGAGAGTGCGCTCCCGCTCCGGATCCGGGATGATAATGCTTTATGGTGCAGGCTGCTTAAGTTTCACAGGAAAGCAGCTGAAAAACTGCAGGGGAGGCTGCTTCTTACCGTAATTGACCTTCATACCAACATGGATTTATTATCAGCCGTAAGGGGACCTGAAAATTTATGCCTGGACCTGTATGATCAGCCGGAAATGATTGACAAGGCAATGGAAAGTGCACGGGCCTTATTCCCCAAGATATGGAATTCAATCAGGGAAGCAGGGAAAATGGACGAATATGGTTATGTAAGCACCTTCTTTTCCAAGCATGGGGCAGCAACATTACAATGCGATTTTAGCTGCATGATAAGCCCGGAAATGTTTAAAAGATGGGTATTACCTGCCTTGGAGGAGGAGGCGGGGTATGTAAACCATGCTTTATACCATTGGGATGGCCCCGGGGCATTGAAACACGCAGATGCGCTAATTGCCAGCAAGGGATTGCATACCTTGAGTTTTGTCCCTGGTGCAGGAAACGGAGCATCCATTGATTACCTGGATTTATTCAAAAAGGTGCAAAAGGGCGGCAAGGGAGTCATGGTGTGGGGGACTTCGGAACAAATAAAGATAATGC
>JAAZDH010000069.1 GCA_012512865.1 Clostridiaceae bacterium
TCCAATAAAACGGGTAAATATGCCACGGCTCTTGCCGTGCAAACATCAAATCTCTCCCTGTAGGACGGATTTTGGCCGTAATCCTCGGCCCTCCCGTGCAAAGCCTTGATTTCGCCAAGTTTAAGCCTCCCGATGCATTCTTCCAGGAACTTTACTTTCTTTTCAACGGCGTCGATCATGGTAACATCCAGGTTTTCACATGCAATCTTAAGGGGAATGCCGGGGAAGCCGGCTCCTGAGCCGATATCAATAAGGCTGATCCTTTTTCTGCTTTCACGCGTTTCATAAGTATTAAGGATGCCCGTGCCGCGGGGTTCCGTGGTATTCACTTCCGTGGTATTTACGCCGCCTTCACAATAAGTTCCTGGAGAATTTACACCGCAAGTCCATGCGGCATCCTTACCATTCGCGCTGCAGGTTCCTGTGGTACCTGCATGGTTGTTTGCACAATTAGCGCGATAGTATGAAAGTATTACCGGGAGTATGGACAGGGAGTCAATAAAATGCTTTATTACTATATCAGTGTCTTCTTCTATCGAGGTAAGATTTATCCTCTCATTCCACTCCTTTAATAATTCCATGTATAAAAGGAACCTGGCGGCCTGGTTTTTATCAAGATTTACGCCAAGCTCCCCCGCTCCTTCCACAAGCATGCTTTCCAAACAGGCACCCATTTATTTTTATCCCCTTTATTCCCTGCCTCCTATTTCTTACCCGTGTACTTCTCCAGGTATATCATAAGAACTGCAATATCCGCAGGGGAAACCCCGGCTATCCTTGAAGCCTGCCCCACGGACAGCGGGCGTATTTTCCCCAGTTTTTGCCTTGCTTCTATTCTCAAGCCATGTATGGCTTCATAATCAATATCATCCGGTATCTTCCTGTTCTCAAGCTTCTTGAATTGCTCCACCTGCTGCATCTGCCTTTTTATATACCCCTCGTACTTTATTGCTATGGCAACCTGTTCCCTGACCTGGTAATCCAGTTCGGGCCTTTCACTGTCAACCTCGGCCAAATCCTCGTATGAAATTTCAGGCCTTTTTAAAAGCTCCGCAAGTTTTATCCCGGTTTTTACCGGGGTGCTGTTCTTTTTCTCAAGTAATGAGCTCAACTTCTCGCCAGGCGGCACCGTTGTTTTTTGAAGCCTTTCAATTTCCCTGTTTATAGCTTCCCATTTTCTTAAGAATTTTTCATACCTTTCTTTGCTAATCAGCCCTATTTCATAACCTATGGGGGTAAGCCTCAAGTCAGCGTTATCCTGCCTTAAAAGCAGCCTGTATTCCGCCCTGGAAGTCATTATCCTGTATGGCTCCCTTACTCCTTTTGTTACAAGGTCGTCAATGAGCACCCCGATATATGCCTGGGACCTGTCCAGTACCAGCTTGGGCCTGCCCAAAACTTTATGCGCCGCATTTATACCCGCGATAAGCCCTTGGGCGGCTGCTTCCTCGTACCCGGAACTGCCGTTGATTTGCCCTGCGCAAAACAATCCCCCGGTGTTCTTTAGCTCGAGGGACGTATCAAGCTGCGCGGGGTTAACACAATAATACTCAATGGCGTATCCTGTCCTCATAATTGAAACATTTTCAAGCCCCGGCAAAGTTTTTATCATTTGAACCTGGACATCTTCCGGCAGGCTGCTTGACATTCCCTGCAGGTACATCTCCTGGGTATTTAAGCCCATTGGCTCGATGAACACCTGGTGTGAAGGTTTGTCGGCAAATTTAACTATTTTATCTTCAATTGAAGGGCAGTACCTTGTCCCTATGCCTTCTATAGCCCCGCTGTACAACGGTGACCTGTGAAGGTTGTCCCGTATCACTTTGTGGGTTTCTTCGTTTGTATGAATAAGCCAGCAAGGTACCTGCTCTATTTCAATCTTTCCAGTTTCAAAGGAAAAAGGAGTTATCACATCGTCGCCGGGTTGTTCAACAGCCTTTGAAAAATCTATGCTCCTGCGGTTTATCCTTGCAGGGGTCCCTGTCTTGAACCTGAACAGCTCGATACCATGTTTTTTCAAGCTTTCCGCAAGCATTTTTGCAGGGAAAAGACCGTCCGGGCCGCTTTCAATAGATACATCCCCTATGATGACCTTGCCGCCGAGATAGGTCCCGGTTGCCAGGACCGCGGCCTTGCAGGAGTATATCGCCCCCGTGCGGGCCTTTACCGCCGTAATATGCCTTTTGTCACCCTCGCCTTCCACGATAATTTCTACGATTTCGGCCTGTTTTATATCAAGGTTTTCCTGCATCTCCAGGGTATTTTTCATTATGGCATGGTACTTCTTCCTGTCCACCTGGGCCCGTAGCGAGTAAACAGCAGGCCCTTTTGCCTTGTTTAACACCTTCAGCTGTATCAGGGATTTATCCGTCACCTTCCCCATTTCACCGCCAAGGGCATCAATTTCCCGCACAAGGTGCCCTTTTCCTGTTCCCCCGACACTTGGATTACAAGGCATGTTCGCTATACTGTCAAGATTCATGACAAATATTGCGGTCCTGCACCCCAACCGCGCTGAAGCCAGCGCCGCTTCACACCCGGCATGCCCGGCTCCCACCACTATAACATCATAATTACCAGCAATATAGTCCATATAAACTGGCAGCACTCCCTCTTTTCTTATAATGACACGGGGACGGGGTTAGTGTCACCACCGGGAGGTGACACTAACCCCGTCCCCGTGTCACGCGTCCCCGTTTCACGTCCCCGTGTCGCAATTACTTCCCGATGCAAAACCTGCTGAATATCCTTTCAAGTATTTCGTCGCTTATATTTTCTCCAGTAATCTCCCCGAGGTAATTAACTGCATTCCTGATATCAATTGCTATGCAATCCAGGGTTATATTTGCATGGTAAGCTGATATGGCATCGTTTACGCTGTTTAATGCTTTCTCCACCAGGCTTGCATGCCGCACATTAGTCATGATCCCCTCTATGCCGGCTTCAATCTCTCCTTCCATGAAAAGTCTTGATATTTCCTTTTCCAGTTCTTCCATTCCCCTGCCATCTTTCATTGACGATTTTATAACGGCAATGCCAGCCCCTTGTATCATACCTTTTAATTCACCATTGCCTTTTATTTTTCCATCGATTAATTCGCTTAATTTATTATCTATTAATTCATTGCCTTCCAGTCTGCTGTCCCTCAACCCGTTTAAACCCCGGGAGTTCGGGTTCGCACCCTTTAAATCCTCCTGCTTTTCCACCAGGTCTATTTTATTCAGCATGATTATTTTCTTCTTTTCACCAATTAATTGCAATATGGCAGCATCCGCAGGGGTAAAGCCCTCTCCCGTATCTATCATCATAATGACCAAGTCGGCGGATTCTATTGCTTTCATGGTTTTTTCCGCACCTATCTTCTCCACAAGGTCACTTGTTTCCCTTATCCCGGCCGTATCTATTATATTTAAAGGAATGCCTCCCATGTTAATATACTCCTCTATCGTGTCCCTGGTTGTGCCGGGGATGTCGGTTACGATTGCCCTGTTACGGCCTGTCAGGCGGTTTAAAAGGGAAGACTTGCCCACGTTCGGCCTCCCTATTATCACTGCATTTACACCTTCCATTATTACTTTCCCTTTATCAAATTTTGAAAGCAAACCGGAAAGCTCCTCCCTGGCTTTTTCCATCCCCTTGTAAAGGGATTCCCCCGTTATCTTGTCAAAGTCCTCTTCCGGGAAGTCCAGGGTGGATTCAACATGGGCAACCAGTTCTACCAATTCATCCCTTATTTCTTTTATTTTCTCCGACAATGCCCCTTCCAGCTGTGCCAGCGCAGCCTTTGAACTCAGGGCCGTTTTTGCGTTAATGATATCGATTACGGCTTCGGCCTGGGCTAGATCAATCCGCCCGTTAAGAAAAGCCCTTTTTGTAAATTCTCCCGGCCCGGCAAGCCTGGCACCATGCCTGGTAACCAGCTCCAGCACCTTTTTTAGCACGATTATCCCGCCATGGCAGTTAATCTCGACAACATCCTCCCTTGTGAACGTGTTTGGCTTTTCCATTTTCGTCAAAAGGACCTCGTCGAGGACTGAGCCATCCAAGTCATCTATTATTTTCCCATAATTTATGGTATGAGATTTCATCTCTTTTACGCTTCTTTTACCTTTAAAGATCTTCTCCGCGATTTCGAAGGCTTTATCCCCGCTTATCCTGACAATGCCTATTCCCCCGCTTCCATATGGAGTAGAAACCGCGGCGATGGTATCATTGTAAAGCATTAATATCCACGTGCCCCTTCCCTGCCAGGAATTACACTAAGTTGCAAAAAGGTTCAAGAGTAATTACATCTTGAACCCTGGAACTATAATATAAGCCGCCAATTTGTGAAGGCAAATCTTCAATTTGTTTGTGTTATTGCCAAAGGAGTTTATTTAAGCGATATAACCACTTTCCTGTTCGGCTCATCTCCTATGCTGTATGTTTTTACGTATTTATTGTTCTGCAGCGTAGAGTGTATTATTCTTCTTTCGTATGGAGACATGGGCTCCAGTGTTATATTTTTCTTGCTTTTAATCACCCTTTCGGCAAGCTTGTGGGAAAGTTTTACCAGCGTGTCTTCTCTTCTTTTCCTGTAGTTTTCGATATCTATGATAACCTTTTTATAATCTCCCTTCCCATTATTAACAACCAGGCACGAAAGGAACTGCAGCGCTTCCAAGGTTTCGCCCCTCCTACCTATAATTATCCCGCTGTCTTCACCTTCAATCTTCACATAAACAGCTTTATCATCTTCCTCGACAACCATTTGTACATTCAAATTCATCTTTTCAAAAACTTCGTCCAAGAATTTTTTTACCCTTTCTCCAGGCGTCTCCTTTAAAGTAACCCTTACCCTGGCTGTTTTTGTCCCTATGAGCCCAAAGATACCCTTATTGCCTTCATCCAACACTTCGACATCTACCTGGCTTCTTTCAACTTTCAATTCATCAAGGGCCCTGGAGATGGCTTCTTCCACGGTTCTACCCATTTTTTCCAACACAGTAGACATTTATTTTCCGGTAGCCTCCTTCTTTCCCTTTTTTTTGATAACAAACTCATTAATATAAAGCTGCTGTAAAATCTGGAATACGTTACTAGCTATCCAATAAAAGACAACTCCTGCCGGCAGCTGGAAAGAAAATAACAGGGTCATTATTGGGCCTATCAGCATCATTGAACTTGCAGAAGAACTTGCTGCGTCCTTTTCTCCTTTCCCCTGGGCTTTTGGAGTCATCATCCTGGATGAAATGTAGGTTGTGGCCACGGCCAAAATTGGAATTAAAAGGAGAGGAAGGTATGTTGCTGCCTGTGCCCCAAAAAGGAGCCTTGTATCAAAGGAAGGGACCAGGCCCAGGTTAATCCCTAGGAAATTCAAGTCTATAAGTTCTTCCGGCTTTAACAAGTCACTTACATTTGCAATCTCCGATATATGCTCGTTGAAATAATTCAATACGCCTATTTCCCTGGAAGCCATTATAGCCGATTTTCCCATAGCTTGAGATACGTATTCCACCAGCTTGCTTACCTGTTCCGGTGTTTTATTCAGCAAGAATCTAAGCGGCTGGTTAATGGCCCAGTATAATGAAAACATTATAGGCAGCTGTATGATAAGAGGAAGACATCCGCTTGCAGGGTTATACTTGTGCTCCTGGTAAAGCTTTAGTAGTTCCTGGTTCATTTTCTCCTTGTCATTCTTGTAACGCCTTTGTATATCCTGTATTAAAGGCTGTATTTCCTGCATTTTAGCCGTTGAACGGTATTGCTTGATTGTGAGCGGCAAAAGGATTAGTTTTATTAAAAAAGTGAACAATATTATGGATAAACCATAGTTTTTAAATGCCATGGTATTGTATATGAAATATAAAAACTGTCCTAACGGTTTTACAATAAAATCCATTCCAATAATCTTCCTCTCTTATTCTAAAGGATCATATCCACCGGGGTTAAAGGGATGGCACCTTAAAACCCTCTTTATTGCAATGATAGATCCTTTAACCGTGCCGTATTTTTCAACAGCGCTTAGCGCATATTGAGAACAAGTAGGGTAAAACCTGCAGCAAGGTGCTTTTAAAGGTGATATATATTTTCTGTATATTTTAATCAACCATATTATCAATTTTTTAAGCAATTACACGTCTCCTCTTTCAAGAGCAAGAGTTTTTTCAGCAAAAAAAACATTTCTCTTCTTATATCATAAAAATCAGGCAGTTTTTCGCTGTTCCTTATAACAAACACAATATCATGGCCTGTTTTAATCATGGCTTCCATGAGCCTGTAGTTTTCCTTTATAAGCCTCTTGATCTTATTTCTTCTCACGCTTTTCCCGACTTTTTTGCTTGCAGTAATCCCTATCCGGTTAATGTTATCACTGAGCCTGTTATACAGTGAGTACACCACTATATATCTTCCTGCATAAAATTTCCCGTTTTTATAAACTTTTTGAAAATCCCTGTTGTTTCTTAAAGGGACTGTCCTCTTCATCTCTTCCTCTCGCGTATTAAGTTTTCACCAGCCCTTTTAATGACGCCCTCTTAAATAATGCCGCTTGAACAATACCTATTTAACTATTATCCTGGTTCATAGAAAAAATAGACCACTTATTGCGGTCTTATGGCGTAAGAACTTTTCTTCCCTTTAATCTTCTCCTTCTTAAAACTTCCCTGCCCTGCCTTGTCCTCATTCTTTTCCTGAAACCGTGTACCTTTTTTCTATGCCGTTTGTTTGGTTGGTAAGTCCTTAACATATAATTACCGTTTATTTAAATAACGGGTATTTCACTCCTTTCATTCTATTTTTATTTATTTAAATATTTCCAAGTATCAAGTATATTAAAAAACAAATTTCCAAGACAAAAAAAAGCAAACACCAAAAAGATTATATATTAAATAAACTGTTTGTGTCAAGAAAGTATTTCTTCGTATTTTTGATTACCTGTGGATAAATTCAACATTACGGCTTTTTTCTGTGGATAATATGCAAAACTATATATTGAATAACTTCGAAAAGTCTGATATATTATTTATGCTCAATTAATAATTCCAACGATTAACATGCTATTTTATTGCTAATAATCTTAATAGGAAAAATAGGGAAAGGAACAGAAAAGGTGTATTTTGCACGGTGATTATACGATAATTAATATGTAGGAAAA
>JAAZDH010000006.1 GCA_012512865.1 Clostridiaceae bacterium
CAGTATATCGTACAAGGCTGTAATAAAATCCCTGTTAATAAGCAAATCGCAAGCCAGTTGTTCATATCCCCTCAATTTCTGGGATGTTTCATAAAAACCTGGTACTCCAAAATCCGAAACAATTGCAAAAGAACTATTTTCATACAAATCCTTTGCCCTGTCTTTCAAGCCATAATACAGTTCTGGATTGTCCGGATCAGGTAGCTTCATTCGATCCAAGTCTTCTATTGTTGCATCTTTCAATGGATGATAAATCACATCGAAGTATTCATGGGGTTCTGCCTTACGAAGTTTCATGCCAAAGCCATCTTCATATATTCCATCTCTTATATCGGGGATACCAAAATTTAAGGCAACTCTTCTAAAATCAGACTCAAACATAAGCTTTATCTGCTCGCAAGGTTCAACTGTTCCCATTGTATAATCAATAATGGGATCATAATCATCATTAATTCCCAGGTACTTTTTCAATTTTTTGTGAGCATTATAATCTAAGCAGGTTACAACTGTCCCACCGAAATCAATGGGAATCCTATCTGTTTCCTGGTGGTTGAAAGCTCTTATTACTCTTTCTCTTGGTTTCACCGTTTACTTCACATCCATTCTTTCTTTTTTATTTTCAATAGTTAAATTGTTCCAATTTTACAATCCAACCCTATTGGTTTCATAACCTGGCTTTTCTAAACTTCTCAAGTGAAGGATAGACTTGTCTATATTGTTGTATTTGCTTTGCATATCTCATTGCTTCATTTTTATCAGGAGAAAATACTTTGCTTATTTTTACAACCTTACTTACAGCATCCTCGGCGTCTTTATATACTCCTGCGGCAATTCCCGCAAGTATTGCTGCTCCTTGGCAAACTGATTCAGCAGTATTCGACACAAGCATTTCTTTTCCGGTTATATCTGCTCTTAGTTGTACTGTAAATGGTGAATTTGCATTTCCACCGCTAATCATTATAGTATTAAAATGACCGATAACCTCTTCCAGCACCTCTACATTAACTGCCAGTTCACAAGCTATTCCCTCGTAAATTGCTTTATAGATATGGTACTTGGTTATCTGTGGAGTCAATCCTGCCATCACTCCAGTAGCTGTTACATCCCAATAGGGATTGCACGCTCCGACAAAGTGAGGAGTAATGCACAAACCTGTAGGTCCATTGCATAGATTTGCTATATTTTCATCCAGCACCTCGAACAGGATTTTATTTTGCTGTTGGGCATATAACTTATCATCGGCACAAAACTGTTCTACAAACCACCTGGTCACAATTCCCGCTGGGAAAAACGCTAATGTGACAAACTTGTCCCTAACCACATGGCAGTAAGAATTTATACCATAGGATAATGCTTTAGTTGTATTCCCAGGTTTTTGAGAAACTGCAACAAGGCATTCATAAGTTCCAGCCGAATCAAAAACTTCTCCCGGGTTTATAACTCCTGAGCCTAAGGCCCCACAAGGCTGATCATGGCCTCCAATGGCAATAATTGTTCCTTCTTTTAACCCTAGTATTTTTGCAGTTGACGAAGATAATTTACCGGCTATAGTCCCGGAAGGCATAGGGATACTTAGTTTTTCAACTTTAATACCTGAATAGTTTAATATTTCTTCCGACCACCTCCTATTTTTTATATCAAAAGCCATAACCCTTGACGCTAATGAGTAGTCGGTATATGGCGGTAGTCCCATCTTCATTAAAATATAATCTCCTACACTAACAAACCTTCTTGCACGTTCGAATATATCCGGCATGTTTTCTTTAATCCATATAATTTTATTTAAGGAAAACATGGGATGAGGGGGCAGTCCTGTAATTTGATAGACCTTCTCCTTCCCAATAGTTTTCTCCAAACGCTTTGCCTGTTGGACAGCTCTATTATCAGAATTCATAACTGCCGGTGCTATTGCCTTGCCATCACTATCTACGGCAATAAAAGTTTCACCATGTGAACTAATTGATAGAGCCTCAATAGTCTCACTTGGAATCGTCTTGGTAAGATTTGTTATTACTTTTACTACTGCATGCCAAAAAATTTCAGGATCCATTTCAGCCATTTCCGGTGCAGGACTATAAGGACAATATTCTAGTGAATACTTTGAAAGAACTTTACCATTATAATTAAATATTACACCTTTACAACCACTTGAACCTAAATCTATGCCTAGCAGGCTCAAATTATTCACTCCTTTAAAACTGCCATATTTACAAATATATAAAATTGCTGCTGTCCAGTCATGTTTGCATTATTCTATCTTTTTGCTAAACAATAATGGCAATAATAGCTTCCTGTTAACCTTCATTTACACTTTAGCAATAATATTTCTGACATATCCGGGTGTTCTAGTTTAACTACCAGTCCTTTTTCCATTAACGTTCTTCCGTTTATTTTAACTTCTGAATATGTATTCAAGCTTCTTATAATATAATCCTTTTCTATTGAAAGGCCCCTAAGTTTTATATTAACTTCAGAATTTTCCGAATTCCCCCTAAAACAGAAAACAACCGCTTCCTCTTTTCCCCTGGCTACAAAAGATATTACTTGCCAGTTTTTTTCATCTTCTTGGAATGGGCTGAGATGGTAAACATCCTGTGAAAGAAGATGTCGAAACTGCTTGTAATGCACCAAGTTTCTTTTTATAGCTTCAATAACTGGCAATGGCCATAATGACGCCCTTTCAGAGAGTTGTCCATTGAGCGTTCCCAAACCGAAAAGCCCCATCATTCGACTTCTTACAATTGTATCCAGCTTCATCGGATCAGATTCCTCCAGTATTTCCTTATCCTGTATTATCCATGCAGTATTATAGGAAGCTGGATAAATATAGCTCGCTATTTCCATATTGCCGCGGACATGTTTGGCAGGTGAAGACGCATCACTTAGCCAGTTTGACCTGATATACCGGGCAAGGCCATAGTCAAGTCTTGCAGGATATCCGCACTGTTCAATTACAAGATTAGGGAATCTGTGAATCAATTCTTCACAGATTTCATATTTCCCCTTGAGAGCTTCATAATTACCATCACCGCTTTGATGTCCGTGATCACTCCTATTACAAAAAGGTTGTGCAAAAGCAGAATCATCCCATTTCAACCAATCAAGCGAATACCTTTCAACTAGGTTTGATAGCATCTCCAACAAATATTCTTTAACTTCAGGGCAGCCTGTGCAAATCTGTATTACCTTTGGCCAATCGTTCAGTTTCAAATCCAGCGATGAAATAATCCCATCCTGTTTAACAAGCCACCTATCAGGAATTTTCCCACTGGTTAGCCACTGTTCATCAATAATCATTGGATCTACCCAAAGGCCAAACTTTAACCCTTTTTTATGAACACGATCAGAAATATATTTCAACCCATTTGGAAATTTCCTTAGGTCTTCCTCGTAATTTCCAAGTCCCAGCCCCCAGGCTCCTTGACCTTTTATAGAAGAACCGGCCCACCAGGCTGCATCTATATAAAACACTTCAATACCTAGTTCAGCTGCAAAATCAAGTTCTTCTAATATTATATCTTCAACGCATTCCGAATCAGTCGACCAAATATCATAGGCTGTCCAAGGAAAGTTTTCGTGGATTGGAGGAAAAACATATTTGCATAAATATTCATGTATTTTATTTACTGCAATATCCAGGTCGCCATGGGCAAGTCCCACGAATATTGCAGGAGAATCTACGGCTTCTCCGGGATATAAATTTTTTGAGTATCGAACTACGCTGAACGAAATTTCAACACCTTTACCGACAGGATTGATAGAAATTTCCCATTCTCTTTCCCACTCCACACCTATATAGAGGTATTCCTTTTCTTTTTTATTCTCCAATACAATCCATCCTGCATTTTCAGGTCGATTCCAGTTACCACCTCTAATAACAAGCTCCTTATTCAACAGCTGAGAGTTTAAACAGTATCTATCCCGTCGTATAGTATGGACATGCAAATCGTCAGGATGAGCAATAGTAAAGTTAAGGGGATCAAAACTTACTAGCCCGTAAAATGGCTGCGTTCCTTTATTTTCCACCCTGCATCTATGTTGTATAACAGCTGTACCAGGAAAACAAGTGGTGAATTGTGTAACCATAGTCCCAGATGAATGGGCCATTGTTACAGCTAACTCTGTTGAACCATTAGCTAATGTATTTGTCATTGTATTTTCAATGTGCCAATTTTCTCCCATTAATGAAGTTTGTAGTTCTTCATTGACTTTTACAAACCTATTACACTTCCGGTTTCCCAATGCCCAATTGAACCCTGTTTCTTTATTAACTAGCTTTTCCAGGATTGGCATGCCTATGTTATTAACTACCATGGTACGTTTAATTAAATCATTTTCAAGATTAATGCATGTTTGCCTATCTTGTCCGTACTGTGTGCCTATTTCATTCTTCATATTTTTAAGATGGTTTTTCACAATAGCTTACACTCCCTCCAAAACCAAAGCTCTTATTAATAATAATGAAGTGTATTGTTTCGTATCCTTAAATATTTCTTTTATCCTATTCTTTCCCTTTTTTATCCTTTGATGGAACCAATCAATACTCCTTTCACAAAATACTTCTGTAAGAAGGGGTAAACAAATAAAATCGGCAAGGTTCCAACGAGTACGGCAGCAATCCTTAAAGAAAACGAGGTGATTTTTGAATAGTCGGTCAGATCTTTCCCCATTAACTCCTGGGACATTTTTACTGCCAAATCCTTTTCTAGGAATGCTCGCATATCTCTTGTCATTATCATCTGCAGGTAGGTTTGCACGGGTACCAGTTCAGTTTTTTGTACGAAATATGCCCCTGTAAACCAGTCATTCCAATGCCCAACTGCAACAAATAATGATATTGCAGCAAACATTGGAAGAGAAAGCGGAAATATGACTTTGAAAAAAATCTGTAATTCATTAGCGCCATCTATTCTCATGGATTCTTTAAGGCTTTGAGGAATCCCCTGGAAGGATGTTTTCATCACGATACAATTCCATATACTGAAAAGACCTGGAATTATATACACCCAAAATGTATTAAGAAGGCGATATTCTCTCAAAACGAGATAATAAGGTATCAATCCTCCTCCAAAAAACATTGGTATAACCATGTAGATCATGATATACTTCCGTCCCGGAAGTCTTTGCTCTGACAACCCATAGGCAACCAATGCCGTAATAAAAACGTTTGAAATAGTGCCAATAATAGTTCTCAATATTGTAATTTTATATGCGCTTAATATAAGTTTATCTCTGAGAATTGCCCCATAATTAGCAAGAGTAAAATCCCTCGGATATATGGTAATCCCGCCGCGGAGCGTATCTCTTCCCGAGTTTAAGGACAATGCAAGCATATATATGAATGGATATAAACACAACAGAGCAATAATCAGCAGTACAGTATAATTAACGCAATTAAAAATCTTATCTTCTTTAGATATAGCCATGGTATCACCCCTTACTTTATACTAGAATCACAGCAAATAAATCAATGTTACCATAAACCGCCCTGACCCATCTTTTTTACTGCATAATTACTGCCCAGTATCAAGAACAAGCTTAATAATGCTGTAACCAGCCCAATGGCTGATGCTACGCTATACTGGGCTTGAGTCAATCCCAGCCTGATAAGATAGATATCCAACACACAGGATACCTCCATATTTGTAGGATTTACAAAAGGAAGTATCTGCTCATATCCTGCACTTAAAATGCTAGGCATTGAAAGTATCAAAATAATAGCAATTGTTGGCATGATACCCGGAATATTAATATACCAGATACGGGCTAACCTGTTAGCTCCATCTATTATAGCTGCTTCGTGCTGTTGAGGGTCTATTGCGGATAACGCTGCAAGATATATTATAGTACTCCATCCGACACTTTTCCACAATCCGCTAAAAACAATTATACTCCTGAAATACTTAACTTCTCCCATAAAATTTACCTGCTGTCCTCCAAGTAACTGCCGCAGGTTATTTACTACCCCAGTATCAAGTGCAAGCATTGAATTAAACATATACGCAACTACTACCCATGAAATAAAATGCGGAAGATAGGTTGTGCTTTGTATAACTCTTTTAAATTTTTCATTCCTCACTTCATTTATCATCAGTGCCAGGATAATAGGTGCAGGGAAGTTTATTACCGTCCTGTATAATGTAAGTATGATAGTATTTCTTACAGTAAACCAGAAATAAGAATCGCTAAAAAATGAAAAATGTTTAAACCCGACCCATGGGCTTTGCCATATTCCGGTGTAAATTTTGTAATCTTTAAAAGCAATCTGCACTCCAAACATTGGAATATAAGCAAATAAAAAAAGTAGTATTACACCCGGAAGGATGAATAGGTAATTCCAGCTATAAACCTTAACCATGTAATTCATTTTTCTTTTTGGTGTAGAGCCAGATCTCTTCATAATCTCACCCCGTAAAAATTAATCCACCCCTGAAGACAATTCCCAATAAACAATTTATTGCAAGTCTCCTTCCACAAATAAATTAGCTTGCAAGCAAGTCTTGCCATATTCAAATTACTATGTGTTAAAATGTGTATGTCCCCCTTTGTAAGCTTCAACCTAACTTTATCGTAGTTCAAATTGTATTGCAAGTAGCAGGTGGGCACCAGGCACAATTCGCCCACCTGCCGTGGATGCCTATTTATAAGCTATTTTACCTGGCTTTTGTAAGCCGCTTCCCATTCTGCCCTTACTTCAGACCATTTCCCCAGCTTTTCCAACTGTTCAGTATACTTATTCCAAGTATCCTCAAATTCTGCTTCTGATTTTGCAAGTATCAATTTAGCAAAATATTCAGTATCAATATCTCTTAAAGTAGTAACATTTCTGTTCCAGGAACCTTCCGGCGGCATGATAACTTGATCATATGGTCTGATAATTGCATGGTATCCTTGTGTTGCGTTAAATCTATGCATTCCAAAAATCCAAAACAGTGTATCTTGTGTACCTTCAGAATAATAATTAAGGTCAAGGTCAAAAGGAACAGGAATAGAAATAACAGACATTCCTAGTGCGTCAAGCTTGTTGTAATCTCCTGTTTTCTTGGCTTCAAGTATTTCTTCGTCCGTTATCCTCAAATATGGTTTCCCTTTTTCGGGGTCCCAATCCCATGTTGTTCCAAAGGGGCCGTAAAACGCTTCCCAACCCCTGAATGCACCGGTTTTTGCACCCCAATCAGCTAATTTTGCTACTGCATCTGGATTCTTGCAATTCTTGGTTACCATAACACCTCCAGTGCCGTATGGATTATAAGTCATAAGTATACCTGGTTTGTTAACTCCTGTAGCTAACGGAAAATTGATATACTCCATTTCCGTGGTCGGAGTTACTCCTTGTGTTACAGATGTCCAGAAATTCCATGCCCAATCAGCAATAAGAGCAACTCTCCGGTTCATCAGTTTTTCCTGCAACTGTTCACCTGTCTGGTTAATCATCTCTTTGTCAAGAAGTTCTTTCCTGTTTAGTTTATTTAACCATGCAAGAGCTTCCCTTGTTTTGGGATTGTCACGGAAATGTATGATTTCTCCATTATATAAGTCAAATCCCATGTTGGAAGTAGATACCCCGAAAGTCGATAATATTACGTTAACCAGGCTGGTACCCGTGCTTGTCATTGGCACGACTGAAAGTCCATCTTGTGTTTTTAATTCTGCATTTTTAACTAACTCAAGATATCTTTCGACGTCATCAAGAGTTTTGAGTTCATCTGCTGACATTCCTACTGCCTTCAAATATTCAGGATGTACATACCAACCAGCAGCACACCAGTACCCATATACTGAATTCTCATCTTCATACCATCCGCTTGGGAAATAATAAATGTGACCATCGGTATACCTGAAATTATCAAGTACTTTTTCAGGAATCTTTGCAAGGTTAGGATATTTATCAGGCATCTCGAAATAATTATCCAAGGGTATTATTGCATCTGCACTAACCAGTTTATCCACCCATGTAAAATTTAAACCTGTAGATATTATGTCTTCCCAGTCTCTGCTTGCAAGTTTCAAATTAAAGGCTTGCTCCGCATCACCTGTAATAAAATTTTGGGTAAGCGATACACCTGTTTCCTTGGCTAGTAATGCTCCTATCTTTGAATCCATCCAATTTAGAGATGTTCTTCCGGACGAGGTCCGTGCTGGTACCCATGCTGTCAACTCCACTATTCCTGGCCCTTCAGGAGTATCTTTACCTTGACTAGTTCCAGTTGTATCTACTTTTGTGCCGGTTGAACAAGCGGTCATAAAAACCATAGCAAATATCAATAGTATTATGGTAATTCTTTTATGCATGTTCCTTCCTCCTCATCATAATTTTTTCTTTTCTGTCAATTACCTAATAGAAGTCATCAACCTCTTAGTAATCATAACTCCTTCCGTGACCAACCATCTTTTATTAACTAATCATTTTAACTACACCTCCTTTATTTTGCTTCCCTTTTTTAATATAAATGGCTTCAATATCCCGGGACCTACAAGCCATCTAAATACCTTTTTTATTCCTTGAATCCAGGTAAAACCCTTGGTTTACCAGTAAATAATGGAGTTTTTGAAGGTGCGGGGTCTACACTCACAACCATGTTGCCCACCCATTTAAATGTCATCTTTAAATCAGGACGGGCTGCTTCCTTTTTCCATAAACCCTCAACTTCATGAATAAAACTTATTAATGGATAGGTAATACTAAGTTCATCTCCGATATTTGCATCGAAGGCAACATAATCCCCAAACCATAATACCTTCACCGGTCGTGTATTTATAAAAGCACGCACCTCCTCTTTTGGAACCCAGTGGGGCGGTCTTACCAAGAAACGATCGGCAACTTTTGCTTTAACCGTCAATCTTCCTTCTTCAGGCATAAACGATACTACCCTACCCCATTCGGAATCGCGGCTGAAGCTCATGTTTACATATACCCCGGCTGGACCAAGCCTTGATTCAGGCCAACGATTTATTGTATTTACCCAGGTTGTATAAATAGCACGCATACCTTCAGGGGCACAGCAACCAAACATTTCAAAGCCACTGGCTCCTCCAAGAAGTTCATTTTCATAATCATTAAGCCCTGAGCCTCCGATTATGCCTCCTTGAAACTTTTTCAATTCTCTCAGGCCTTGCATGATTTTTTCGATTCCAGCATCCTTATTAATTTCCTTGTAATATTCCTCGAATTCGGGAGTGATGATAAACTGAAGGTTACTGGTATAATTACGCATGTAACGCTCTATGTAATCAAAATATTCCGTATACCCCCACCTGGCAATCATAGAAGCAACAGACATCATATCCGAGAGACAGCAGGTTTCATTACAGTTATCCGGGCCGGCAGGAAACCATCCGGTACCTGTACCCCTGGTAAGCATGAAATCCCAGGCTTTTTTTGCAAATTCAATATATTTGTCTTCATTTAAAATAATTCCCAAGTGTGCTATTCCCCAGATACTGTGCATCGTAGCATGGCTATGTCCTGCGAAGCTTCCATCCGGCTTAAATACAAGACCTCCCGGCTGGGCACTTTCCATGATTCCATTCGCATAAGCTATCGCAAATTCTAAACCTTCTTCATCACCCGTTGCCTGCCAGTATGTGATCAACGGCTCGATAATTGGTGCAGGATGCTTGTTCCAACCATTAGGTACTGGTGTCCCATCTGCCCTTAATGCGCCCATACCTCCTGCAAACCAGCACCGGCCATTTTCATCCCATATAGCCAGTTTTTTAAGCGCCCTCATCACCTTTACTGCCAATTCCTTTGATCCAGGATTCCCTCTGCGTATATAATCTTCAGAAAGACTTTTCAGAATTTTGGTCGCTCCCCATATATGGATAGCGTAATCATCTTCATTATATTCCGCATCAATTAGACCCTCGTTGTAGCATCCCACATGACACCATACCAGGCCTTCATCGTTTATATAACCCCTCATCCGCCTATGAAAAGCCTCCTCTACGTCCTGTCCTCGCTTCGAGCCCGTAATTTCCCGCATATAGTACCATTCCCACTCCATGCGGGCATCGGTATCACATGGTACAACAACATCTTTTGTCGCGGGTACAGGTGGGCATTTCAATGGATGACACTGGAACACCGGTTCATAATTTAAATGTTTTCTTGGTGTTTCAATAAGATAATTTAAAGCCCATTCTGCCATCCTTTTAAGGTTTATATCTTCTGGGGGTTCCAACTCTGCGAGATTCCTGATTTTATCCGCAGCCGTAACGGCGATTTTTATATCGCTGACTTTACCGGTTAATCCTAAAATCCTAGTTTTTATTCCTATTTCATTGCCCATAGTGCCACATCCCATCATATTAATAATAATTTTAAAACTGCTGACATCTGTTTATTTATGCCTTTATTCATCTACCGCTGAGTACAGTATCAATTCTGATGTATACGAGTTTTCAATCAATATGCTTAATCCCTTGTTCTTCAAGTCTGCTCCTGAGATTGTAAAAGTAACACCGTTGTTATCCATAGTCACATTATATTTACGTGAACAATCAATTCCTCGAGGCTTAAGAATATATTCGTTCTTGTTTTGATCAGCACCCAACCTAAACAGGCCGACATAACCCATCTTTCTATCTTTTGATGCATATTCCAGTACACACCACTCTGCAGGAACATCAACACCTATATACGGAGTATGATGGTAAACTACCGGGTGATTGGCCATAATAGGACGGCAGAAACCTTTTGCTAATTCAATATATTTACGGGTTTTCTCGTAATATATTCCTGTGCGTTCTGCATTTTGTGCTCCGAACCCTACATAAATAGGTATAGCAAACAAAGTCACACGCAGGTGAGTATCAAGATCTGTCATTTCATGAGCAAATGGAAAATGATTATGATAGTAGCATAAGGATTCCGGGGGAATAAAAAGGGTCAAGGCATTTATAGAACGTATGCTGCGAGGAAAGTAACTGAAATCTGATTGACATCCGTAATGAAAACGGGACATTATCCCTAAGTCCAGCCTTCCTCCTCCTGATGCACAGCTTTCAAGGGCAATACCAGGAAACTCTTTTAATACACGATCATAAATCCCGTAAATTACTTCATAGTGTCTCCATGCTTCATTTTCGGCATAACCATCCCTCAGGTTCAGTCCTCCCTCAGGCACCCTCTGGTTATAATCGGTTTTATAAAAGTCAAGCTGGTATTCACCAATAACCCTCATGATAACTTCTTCGACATGTTTGGCAGCTTCCGGGTTCGCAAGATTAATCAAATTGTAATGGTCGGTATGGCCGCTAAGATCAGATTCAAGCTTCCACTCGGGATGTTTTTTAAATGTTTCAGAACCTTCCATCAAGCACTCGGGCTCAATCCACATCCCAAAAAGCATACCTTTACTATGCACATAATCGCGAATAGCCTTAATACCTCCCGCTGGCAGAAAATCTCCCTCGAACCAATCTCCACGAAGTTTCCACCATTCGCCAAATTCTTTTCCATACCATCCTGCGTCAACCATAAAAGCTTCAACACCCATCTCGGCAGCAATATCAATTTCACGCAATATCCAGTCTCCCGGTTTTTCTACAACACGTCCCGCAATAGTATACATTTTCTTGTTTTCAGGGCGTCTTGGTATTACTGAACTGCGAAGGTGCTGGTACCAAATATCTGTAGCCCTATCGATATTGCCGCGCATGGCACCGAAATGCACCTTGGGAGAATATACTGTTTCTCCAGGAGCAATAACACGAAGTGGTGCCGGTCCTTCCGGACCTATATTGAATGAAAGTATCTTATTAACGCGATCAAGCGCAAACTCTGCACCATAGTTCTCAGACCATGCAAGGGCTATGAAAAAGTATTCCCCTATAATTTCATTTTTTACAATAAAGTATGGGTTATAGAACATGTTTCCCCTGCTTTTTTCTATACGGTAAATTTCACTTGTAAGAGGCTGCCATACAAAATTCCCTTCCTCACCCTGGACCTGGGATCGGAAATATCCAAGGCTGAACGTTGATTTTTGGGATCTATCAAAGGGAAGTTCGAAGGGATATTTATCTTGCCATAGTATACCTGATAAAACAGAAATATGTGAAAGAGCAGCTGGTGTAGACCCTGTGTTGGTTATTTCCAGGTATCGTGTTAAGACAGCAGTACCATCAAGGCATGTTACAACATTAACAGTAATCGGTCTAATTTTATGTGCAAGCTTAACTACAGCTTCTTCTGTACCTTCACATTTACCTGGTCGTTTGAAACTTTCAATCCATGACCATTGATTATGCAGGGATTGCCCATCTATCACTAGATTGAAAGTGTTGATAGGATGTTTTAAAGGATCGTATGCTGGGAGATTATCCAGGACATTTTCCCTTTGAACCTGGCCTGACGAAGACCGGAACAGTTGAATAAAGCGTCCGTTTTGGAGACATTCCTCGTAAACCGTAGTTCCAGATACGTAACGGGCCGTATCTCTTCCCTTGGTTTTATAAAACATTATTTTTACATTATCCATAATTGCTACCCCCCGGTATAATAATTAATTCATGTTCCAAAACTTTACTGGAACCAGGAATATGCTTTTATTTATTCATTTACGATAACCATTATCTTAAAAAACCTTTCCTCCTTTCTTTGAATTAACTCAAAAACTTTTTTTATTTCTTTCAATTTAAAATAATGTGTTATCATACCATCTGTCTTGATTTTACCTTCACTCATAAATTGAATCATTTCTCTATAATCCCTGGGTACATACATTGTTGTACCTGATAATCTCAATTCATGCTGTACGAAATCAGGCAGATGCGGTATATCATATTCATTCTGAAGTACTCCCACCATTACCACTCTTGTCCCTCTGCGTGCTAGTTGAAGTATCTGGTCGAAAACATTACCTTTTCCTCCAACGCAGTCAAAAAATACATCTATTTCTTTTGAACTCCCGGCCAATCGTATTAATCCTGTCTCAAGACTCTCCTTTGAAACATCAATTATACCATCAGCGCCAAGTCGTTCAGCAAGTTTGAGCCTCCAAGAATCAATATCAGCAATGTATACTTTCTTTGCACCAAGTACCTTACAGCTTTGCATGCAGAAAATACCAATAGGTCCTGCGCCTACGATAAGTACCTTATCATCATCATTAATTTCCCCTCTTTTAGCACCGTGATATGCTACACATGCCGGTTCAATCAATGCTGCATCATCGATTGATATTGTGTCTGGTATAGGCATTATCATATTTTTAGATATAGATTTATATTGTACAAAAGCACCATCAGCTTCTGCCCCCATACACCGCAGTTCTTCACAGAAATTATAGGTTTCTGTCCTGCATGCTTTGCAATTTCCACAAACAACGTGAGGGATTACCGTTACTCTTGTACCTGGTGCAAAACCAGCAACATCATCTCCCAGTTCTTCTATAATACCTGCAAACTCATGGCCCATCACTAAAGGAGATTTTGCATAAGGATGTTTTCCGCTGTATATTGCTTGATCCGACCCGCATATGCCAACCCTCATAATTTTTATTAATATTTCATCTTTTTCAGGTTTAGGTATTTCAGTACAGTCTATTTCAAGCTTTCCAGGTTCAACAAGAGTAACTCTCATCATTTTTCCCAGCATGAGCTATGCCCCCTTAACAAATTTGATCCCAAGATATTTACAGAACATCTCAAGCACATCCAACACCTTGGGATCATGAATCAATGTACCATGATGAATAATTCCGTTTTCTACCATTTTGTTCTCCCAGTCAAATACGTCATTTACTTTAACCCAACCATAACTTCCCCTAACAAATGGCGGAATATCAATAATTTCTCCTTTTCCTGCAAACATGGTATACTCCCCGTCATACTCAACCAACCGTGCGCATGTTACTGCTCCGGGTTTCAACCTAAATTCGGCTGCTCCATGGCAGGTTTCACACCATTGGATCATCCTTTCGTTTCTTACAAGCTTCTTCTTACATCCTTCCGCACATAAGCTGGCTGCCGCATTTCCGCAGTGCCATGCAAGCCAAACATTTTCCTCTGTTGGATGCAGATCGGTCCAATCTATGAACATTGGCTTAACTTCTCCCAACGCCGCACAATAAACAGCCCACATGGTTACAGCTCCCAACAGATCAACCTCGCATGCAGCAATAACCCCCTTTTCATTCAACCTTCCAAGTGTTGAACATGAAGAAATTCCATACCTCTCCTGTATTTGAGTCCAGCAGTTTACAGCAATGGCATTTACATCTAGCTCCCTGGCAATATTAATAAGTGATAGTTCATATCTTGCAAGGTTTATTAAACTTTCTTCTGTATATACATCACCAACTTCCATACTTTCAGTTATTTCCTTTACAATCCTTTTTACTTCCGGGTCTCCAGGTGAAATATCATCCAGTCTTGAAAATGCTGTGGCCAAATCCATGGGAACTACCATCTGGCCGAACTGCTTTTGCATTTGTTCTTCGCTCCAGAATTGTGATTCAAAAAGCTGGGGTTTTGTACCTATCTGCCCAAATTTTGCACCCTTGAACCTGCTTATAGCACATACTGCTCTTGTGAATATTTCTATTTTATCTTTAAAATATTTGTCTTCCGGGTTACATGTATTAATATGTATGAACCTGAACCCTCTTCTTTTTATTGCAGAAGTAGTCATAAACTGCCCGCACCAAGTATCGGTAGCTCTTGAACCATTAGGTGCAATAGGTCCGCTCCTTGTAGCAAAATGAATAATGGGCATGTCTTTATTCAGACCGTTTAATATTGTACCTACTGCGACCTCCTGTCCAAAAGTCATATTACCAATGATAAGACCTTGGATATTTTCTTTTCTGTATAGTTCCAGGACTTTTTTGGCTTCCTCAATATCACTCACAACTCCATCTTCTGTCATTTCCCTTGAAGGTACTACCAATTCCATGCCAGGAATTTCTTCGAGAACTTTGACGCATCTGTCTCTCATACTTCCCGCCCACTTCCCGGTGTAAGCGCTACCATCCCAGTCTCTCCAATTTGATGGTAAAAACCCGATTTTTGTCTTATACATTGTTGTAATGCCTCCTGTCCATTATTTTTTATATTTTATTTAACGTCAGTAATAAATTAATAAATTTTTTGTTACATTTATATTAAGAATTATAATTACGCTGTTTACATAGCAAATCCACGAGGCTATCTTCGTCTAGTGATTTCTCCCTGAACTGGTAGGCAGGGCTTGCCGATACCCCGTATTCTCTTATTCCCATTCTTTTAAAATTGCATTTTAGGCCCTCCTCCGCAATAAATGCTCCAACTATGCTGCCTATTCCTGTCCGTATATTGTGGTCTTCGTACGTAACAATTAAGCCTGTTTCTGCTGCTTCGTATAGCTTTTGTGTATCTAGTGCAAGGGGGCAAGAAATATTAAGGATTCCAAAACTAAAACCCATTTTTTTTAGTTTTTCACATGCATTCACAGCTTTATAGACCATTGTTCCATAAGTAATTATCGTGCCATGATTTCCTTTCCTAATCCAATCAGCTTTCCCATACTCAAATGTATATTCCCTGTCAAAAAATACACTGCCGTCTTCTTTCTGCAACACCGGAAGCTTGGAACGCCCCATTGCCACTATGATATTACCTGGTACCATGGCTGCATATCTTATAATCCTATCTGCCTGGTTTGCATCCGCGGGTATAATCAATTTACTGTTGTATAAATTGGAAGATAAGCTAATATAATCTATACACTGATGAGTTTTTCCATCCTCACCTACATCCAGGCCGCAATGAGTACATATAATCTTTACAGAAGTATTATTTA
>JAAZDH010000070.1 GCA_012512865.1 Clostridiaceae bacterium
ATAAGGAGGGGTTAATTTATGTTCACAAATATTCACAAAGAACCCGGTGAATTTGATATAGAAATTCTAAAAGACCTAGTTTCCCAGGGTTATTCAGGTGATGAACTAATAAAGCAGTTTAAAATACAAAGTAAAAATATCAAAAAGGCTGTTAACACTATGCTTAAAGAAGCGGATGCCATTGTAGCTGGTGTAAAACCCGCAGCAAATTTCGAGGATATTTTCAACCCAGATGATTAAGCTAAAACGTTGCATTAAATAGCTCTTAAAATAGGGCTATTTTTTCTTTATACCCCCCTCTTGAATTTTGCGAATTCTTGCGTGAGGGCCCGCCACCGCTGTGGCCCAGCCCCATTTTAGAAAATTAGACCGCCCCTACCTCTGCATCAGCTGCTACACGATCTGTAACATCAGTAGGTATAAACTTTTCTTTTCCATCTGCCATCCTCTTTAGCAGTCTTCCTATCATGGCAGGACTTGCAGAGGGATTGTAGGTTACCTATATCAAAGAATATGACTTCATCACCTTTATGGGGTTTTATGTGATCCACCACTCTTGCTGGGGTAATCCTCTTATCCTTAAGACAGATAACACAAAGTGGCTGCTTGGCTAGAACTTGTTTCCGTAGCCTCTGCCAATGGCTGGTATTGTAAAGCCTTTGATAAGGTCTGTTTCTTTTGTTGTATTGTCTATCAATTTCCCTTTGGTGTTTTTCACAATACCTTCCTTCAGTTAATTCAGGGCAGCCTGGATGACCGCAGGGCTTTAGTGGTTTCCTTGGCATCTTTAATCACCTTTTCATCTTCCTTAATACAAAAGGGGAACATGCAGTACACCTTGTTAGAGGTATACCAGGTTCCCCAAATACAATCTTTACATTTATTCATTTTTCTTCCCACTCCTAAAAATAGGCATAGAAAAAGCCCTGAAAGCAAATGCTTCAGAGCTTGATTTTGTTTTAAATTGTGCAAATAAAATGGGTGGCCCAAGACCACCCTAAGAAATTTTACATGCCCAACCTACTGTTGAGCTAAATAATTTCTTACTATTTGTTCAAAGCCACCAAAAAAAACTACTGATAAAAACAAAAATACGAGAAGGTGCCTGCACCATCTCGCTAAAAACCATATAGGTTTTTATTCCTTGGTAGTGCTATATATGAACTATAAAAATATTACTAGGGAGCCCACTCGTGACTCCCTGTTTTTGTTTTTCATACTACCTAGGCACTCGTCTTAGGCATCTTTGTATTTTATATGAACGCTTAAATATCTATTTTTGTAAAATCTCATCTAAATTAATTCCAAGAAGTTCTAACTTAATAGCAGCTATTTCCTCTTTTTTCTCAACTGATATCTCCCCTACTTTTTCGTACATATCCTTCTTTAAGACTGGCTGTACTAGATGTATTTGGGCCATACACTTTGTCAACACATCGTCTTTTTTGATATCCTCTTCATTCGGGTACAAAAGAACATCAAATTTACCAAAAAACTGTATAGTTGATGTAATTGGTGCAACTCTTACTATTAAAGAGTCTTCATCATTATTCTCTAAACAGTTTTGGACAACTATTACTGTTCTAGAAGGATATAATTTTCTTTTGCTAACAACCCTATCACTTGGAAGCAGTCTTATCAATTCATCCCTTAGTTTCCATATCTCACCGAATACAAATTCCCTATTATCCTTTAAAACCTCTAGATCCCTATATTGTCTTGACATACTCTGCCCTCTCTGTAAAATCTAATGTAGCCTCATAGGAATCTAAGATGAATTTCTCATATTCTTTATAATTTTCTTCATTAACCTTAAATACTTCCTTTTTTCTCAGCTCCTCTTGAGCTTTCTTTAATCTGGTGGGTGAAAATTTGAATATGTTGTTTTTCACTTTTTTCATCCCCCTCTCTAAGGCTTTGGTCTTGTAATATCGCTTCATCAAATCCGTATCTATTACCTCATCACAGATTTCACAATCATTTAAATCTCCTCTAGCTTCAATCCAAGGAATTTCATTATGGTTCATTGCCTCCAACTCATTTGCAGTATATGGGCTATATATTTCTAGAACTCTATTAATTATATTTAACCTATAATTGAAAATATTACCCATCGCATCCTCTAAAATATTATTTGCTAAGCCTTCCTCCATGTATATGCTATTATACCCATATCTAGAATATTTAAAATATAAAGGCCTTAAAACTGCACCATGTCTCCAAGCCTCAAAATCATTTGATATTAATTTATCACCATTTAACGCCAAACTCCAAGCCTGGCAATAATACATGAGTTTTTGAAGTTTTTTATTTGAAATTTCTAGATTATGTAAGTTGCAATAGGCAATTATATAATTAGATAGATCTTCATATTTCATATAACTCATTTTTATCCCCCATTTTTTTAAGATCATTTCTTTTACCTGTAATATTATTATATCATTACTAGCAGTATATGTCATTAGCTTTTTGGGGTTCGTTTGTGTCAAGTACGAGTAGGCATGTTTTTGTCTTTCCTGAAGCCTGTTTAAAATGTTATTGGTAACTCTACGCTTGCGCTTATC
>JAAZDH010000071.1 GCA_012512865.1 Clostridiaceae bacterium
CTCCATAAACGAGGGAGACAAGGTCAAGGATGCGACTAAAAACACCGTTTTCGGCGAAGTAGTGAAAAAAGAGGTTGACAAGTCTATCGTTTTTGCCTCCAATGAAAAAGGGGAATTAGTGCAAACCACGAGGCCGGGTTACGTGTCAATGAAACTTTATGTACATGCCAAGGGAGTGCATACCGATACCGGGTATTATTTTAACAACGTTGACTATTATGTTGGAAGATCTCTTGAATTAAGGGCCGGGACAGGAGTTGTATGGACCCGTATAATAGGTATTAGAAAAGTGGAGGAGGAATAATCCGCCTTGGAAACTCAGAGTATAGTAATAAGCAAGCTCTATATTGTTGCAGAGTATTTTTTAACAGCTTTTAAGAACAGCGTGGTATACAGGATACTGGCAAGAATAGTCAAGTGGGCAAAGTGGATATTCGGTTCCTGTGTATTACTCAAAATTATAGTAAGGGAAGGCAGGCTGGAAGGATTTTGGAAGCAGAGCAGATCATGCCGTTTTTTTGATTCTGTACTGCAGAATGCCATAGCCTTGATAAGAAGACTATATGACAAAAGAGAGAATGTTTTTGGGGGCAGCATCTTATACAAGCTCTTCATTTATTTTGCCGACAACCTGCATGTACTGTTATCCCTGGCATTCTTTATCATGCTTATAACCCCCCACAGCTTGTGGTATAACATTTTTACATTAATGATTGCTTTCGGCTTGCTGGTTATAATTCTTCTAAAAACAGCAGCAGATAAAAACAAAATCCTGGATTTCAAATTTATTGGTTTTTACATAGCAATATATATAATATCAATTATTCTTGCCCAGGTTTTTTCAATGTTTCCTTTGCTCAGCCTCAGGTTCTTTATTTTCCACCTTAATTGCTTCATATTGGTGCTGCTCCTGGTTGATTCACTTAACACCAAGGAAAAATATGCCACCGTCGTGGAAAGCCTGCTGGCAGGATTGGCAATCGTTGGCCTGTACGCTATAGTGCAGCGTATAAGAGGTGTTCCCGTAGACCCGTCGCAGACGGATTTAACCGTTAATGTGGGGATGCCGGGGAGGGTTTATTCAACCATGGAAAACCCGAATAATTTGGGGCAGGTTTTGATAATGATATTGCCCTTTTATGTTGCAGTTGCCCTTGGTTCTTCATCATTTATAAAAAAGTTCATAATTACGGGCATGTTCCTTCCGCCATTGGCTGCGTTGGCCTTGACATATTCCCGGTCCTCATGGATTGGCTTTGCTGCGGCTGCTTTTGTATTCGTGCTTTTAATAAATTGGAGATATGTTCCCCTGTTTGTTTTTGCGGGGTTTGCA
Source organism: Clostridiaceae bacterium (assembly GCA_012512865.1). Lineage (GTDB taxonomy): Bacteria > Bacillota > Clostridia > Acetivibrionales > DUMC01 > Ch48. The sequence goes on from JAAZDH010000071.1 coordinate 1,334, forward strand.
ATGGTGCCATTTCTGCCCACTACGGTGTACAACAGGATTCTTACAATATGGAATCCACAGGACAGTTCGGTAAACTACAGGTTCCTGATATACCGGACGATATGGCCTGTACTGGAGAAGTATTGGGTAACCGGGACAGGGTTGGGAAGCGATGTTTTTATGGATATAGTACGAAATTATCCCCTTTATACCCGGGTGATACCACCTCACACCCATAACCTGTACATACAGGTTTGGATTGAAATGGGGCTTGTAGGCTTGCTGTCATTTGCCGGTTTCATGGGTTACATAATAAAAAAGGGAGTAAACATGGCAAGAGCGCAGACTGATAAATACATGAAGTACGGCATTATTGCAGGGGTATCTTCCCTGGCAGGAATCCTTGTTGTGGGCATTGGAGAATATGTTTGGTATTATCCCAGGGTGATGGTTATTTTCTGGATTATCACGGGATTATTGCTTGCTTCTCTGAATTTGACGGAGGATGCTAAAGGCTAAATAATTAATTATATCGTGTAATTATATCGTGAAACTTTCTTTAACGCAATGTCGAATACCCTTGCCAATTCAGCGGTAAGGGTGTTTCTTTCATATTTCTTTATTTCTTCCTTGTTCGGGTGGTATATATTTATGCCATCGAGCCAGGCTTTATATAACTTTTCAATATTCCTTCCGGCGGATTCAGCATCCGGGCAGTCGGATACCAGGCCCGTGGAGGTTTCCCTTATGAGCCGGGCGGCTTCGCCCTTTTCCGGGATGATGGCAAGGATTGGCTTTCCTGCTATCATGTATTCAAATATTTTGCCCGTGTAAAAGACTTCGGCCCCGGGTCCGGCCCCTTCAATGAGAAGGAGGCAGTCGGAGCGCGCCATGGTTTTTATGCATTCATCGTGCTCCATGTAAGGGATAATATCCACTATATCTTCAAGATTGAAAATTTCCGCCAGCTGTTTTATTTGCTCCTGTTTAAAACTTCCTATTAATTTTACGTGGACTTTTTCCTTGTCAATCCTGTTTTCCGCAATGACCCGTGAAAGAGCCTCAAAAAATGTATCGGGTTTTCTTCTACCGTAAAAGGAGCCTGTATAAGTAATCGTGAATTTTTTATTTTTAAAGCCCGGGTTTTCAATGATGTCTTTTGGTTCGCTATCCGGCTCAAAAGAAGAATACCTAATATTTACATGTTTAAAATCATCCGGGTCGTATCCGTTTGGAATAACAAAGGATTTCTTCTCCAAATCTTTTATATCGGGATTATTGTTAATAAAGTTCTTAAGCATGGCCGGCGTGTTTATAACCAGGCAGTCTGCTGTTTTGAGAACCTCCTTTTCCATTCTTTGCTCAATTTTCATCCTGACAGGATTATACGGATTATCAAGGATGTAGGGGTTGTTTGTCCACTCATCCCTGAAATCTGCCACCCAGGCAATCCACGGGTACCTTTTTTTTAGATGGATTCCCATAAGGTGGGAGCTATACGGCAGCGAAGTAGTGTAAATTAGTTGGATGTTCCTATTTTCAACGGCCTTTTCCGCAACACTCCTTGAAAATATTTCCCATAATCTTTCGCTATCAGGAATCAACAGTTTTCGAGCGACAAATTTACCCAACAGGCCGGTTATGCCTTCACTGCAAGTCAAATCCCATGCCTTTGTCCGTATGATACTTATGCCGTGGGGGATGTCTTTAACGAGGGATTCATCTTTAAGGGGAATATTCGCCGGGTCCCTGGTAAGTATTACAGGTTCCCAGTCGTAATTCCCAAGATACTTGACAAATTTCGCAGTTCTCTGAACACCCGGACCCCCGGCAGGAGGGAATGAATATGCAATCATGAGCACCTTTTTCATCAGTTATGAAGACCTCCCGTCACCCAACAGGTAATAGTTAAACCCTATCCGGCTTAGAGTTTTCCCATCCCAGGAGTTCCTCGTATCCAGGATATTCGGAGATGCCATGACCTTGTAAAGGGACTCAAAATCGACTTTCCCGAAAACATCATGGTTAACTCCTAATATAAGCAAGTGGCTGCCATCTGCGGCGGAAAAAATATCTTCGTGCATATATTTCTTGCAATTATGGCCTTCTTGGTTTAAACTTTTCACGAGGGGGTCATATATGGCCGGTTCAAAGCAGCCTTCTTCTTCAAACAGGTTAACGAGCTTGATTATAGGGCTTTCCCTGGTATCGTCCACGTTTGGTTTATATGAAATACCCAGTATGGTTACTTTTTTCTTGCCGCAAGGTTCCTGGATTCTTTCCAGGATGCTTTTTGCCCTCCTGAAAACATGCATGGGCATGCTGTCGTTAATAAGCCTTCCCTGCTTTATCAGCAAGGCCCTGTCTGGTGCCTTTTCAACTATGAACCACGGGTCTACGGCTATGCAATGCCCTCCAACGCCGGGCCCGGGTTGATGGATGTTTACCCTGGGATGCTTGTTTGAAAGCCTGATTACTTCCCATGCATTTATGCCAAAGGTTTCGCAGAGAATGGCAAGTTCATTTGCCAGGGCTATGTTGACATCCCGGTAAATATTTTCCATGAGCTTGCACATTTCGGCACTAGTGGCATCAGTCAAGTATATATCCCCTTTTACAAATGTGCGGTACAAATTTTTAACCGCTTCTGATGATTCCTGGTTTATGCCTCCAATTATTCTTGGGTTTTCAACGAGCTCAATTAGTATTCTTCCGGGCAGGACCCTTTCCGGTGAATGGGCTACCAGGAGCTCCTCCCCGATTTTCAAGCCTGACTTTTCGAGTATCGGCACAAGCAGGTTGCTTACGGTCCCGGGGGGTGACGTGGATTCAAGGATAACCATGTTGCCCTTTCTTAAACATGGCACAATGGACTCTGCCGCATTTTTTACATGTGACATGTCTGCTTTTTTTTCACCGGTTATGGGGGTGGGTACGGCAATAATAAATGCATCCGCCTCTTCGGGATGACTGCTGCCTCTCAAATTCCCTGAAGTTACTGCCGCCTGGACCAATATGTCTAGGTACGGTTCATAAATCGTTATTTTTCCCCGGTTAAGGGAGTCTATCACGTTCTCGTTTATATCAACGCCTACGATTTCATGGCCGTGTGTAGCAAACATGGCTGCTGTAGGCAAACCTGTGTATCCTAGGCCTATAATGCAAATCTTCTTTTTTATAAAAACCACGTCCTTTTTAAACAAATGTAGCACTTCCATTTATAGCACTTATCAAGTTTAGCACTTTGTTGCCCCAGTGTCAATTATACCAACCGGATGGGAAATAAGAAAGGTCATCATACTTGGTAAACATAGCGTAAATTTTTGTAGGATAAAAAAGGCGAGAGACCATCCTTTTTGGTAAAACAAAAGTTAATGTTGAAATTTTTGTTAATATAATTTAGAATCAATTTATGAAATTTTTATAAAGATTGTATAAAACTCTTAATGTATTCTTATTTTAAAGAGGTTAGGAGATTAGGAGGACGTGGAGATGGGCAGGATTGAGAAAATAAAGGATTTTGTTATCTTTAAGGATGATAACTACAATACTTTCCCAAATGCCATAAAAAGAAAAGATGGGACTATCATGGTAGGTTTTAGACAGGCTCCTGACTGGCAAAAAAAGAATACCGGCATTTCAGGCAGGAATTTCAAGGGAGTTACACATATTGACGCAGCTTCAAGGGCGGTTTTCGTAACGTCAAGGGATGAAGGGGCGACTTGGGATACTGAAGTCAAACTAATATATGATGATTTTTTATACGGGGTGCAGGACCCATGCCTCAATATGCTGGATGATGGGACAATATTCTGTACATTTTTTATGTGGAAAGCATTCAGCAAGGATGACATTGGAGAAATTCTTCCGGGAGATATAATTTTCGGCGAAAGATGGGTAGGGAGGCGCGACAAAGCATATTCAATCCGCTCCTTTGACGGAGGCAAAACATGGGATGAACCAGTTGCTATTGAATACCCAGGATGCTTACCCTTGGCAATACGTGGTAATATTGCCATACCAGGAGATAATTCGATTTTACTGGCAGCATATGAAACCAATAATGCCAATAAAACGAGCAAGGTAGTAGTTTTGCAGACCTTTGACCTTGGCAGGACATGGACTAAAATTTCCGTTGTACCAAGCGTACCAGGTTATGGTTTTTATGAACCGAATCTTTACAGGACTGGATCCGGAAAACTTGTAATGTTTATCAGGTCACATTTAATAGAAGAAAGAAGCGTTTATGACCCTGGTAACATAAAAGCATCTCCCCTTTTTACGAGTGAATCCCTGGACGATGGAAAAACGTGGAGCACGCCTGCTGCAAGGAACTTTTATTCTCCCAGCCCGTTCCACCCGTTAAGACTTAAAAGCGGCAATGTCCTCGTTACATACGGATACAGGTACAGGCCTTTCGGATTAAGGGCATTTTTATTGGATGGGGAATGCTCCAACTTTGAACAGGCGGAAGATATCGTTTTAAGAGATGACGGGCTTGGCACGGATATAGGTTATACAAGTTCGGTATTGCTTGATAACGGGGATGTGCTAATAACGTATTATTATTACGATGAAGAGGGAGGAACCAGGTATATTGCCGGTACTACATGCAGGGAAACTGTAGGAGAGAAATTATAAAGAGAATCTATAAGTTATTATACCAATAAGTTCCGCCCCGGGTGGGTGTAATGCAAATACTATGGCAAGTGCATCATCAATGTCATCACCTGTATTAGACAAAGATCTGCCACTGGAGCATTTAGCAAATACGGTATAACTAAGTCCAAAGTATTTAAGCCGCCTTTTTAAGGAGATTACGCAAGAAAGTCTTACTAGTTTTATTAACTGTAAAAGAATGGAGAAAACACGCGAGTTGTTGGTTCAACTGGTATGCTGGTTGAAGGTATTGGTAAGGCTGTTGGTTACAATAATATCCTGCGTATCTTAGCTGCCGCCTGTTTTACTTCGTGTTTGATTTCGCCTGAAATGTAAAGGCTTACCCCGTAAATTATCACGCCTGCGGGAACAAGGATTAAAAGCATGTAAATTCTTGTTATGGATATAAGCTGAATTGCTAAATAAAGTATAACACCCATTAGCATTGCAGAACCAATTATCCTGGTAAGGCTGATAAAGGGCAGGTGCCACTTAAGGAGTTTTCTGCCCCCGGCATACGTGAGCAGGAAATACAGGAAATAAGCCAGTGTAGTGTTGACTGCAGCGGCTATGTAGCCCAGCTGGTGCACTGTCAGTATATTCAGTATAATATTAAAAATGCAGCATAATGAGCTGTTCCTGAATATCGTTCCCGTGGAGGATGCGAGCTCCCATGCCTTATTATTATATTCTGACAAGCCCATGAAAAACATTCCCATGGATACCCAGATCATAACGCTGCTGCCCTCTGCATACTGGGGTTCAAGTATTCTCGAAATCGGTGATGACAATACACTGATGCCTACAACTGCCGGAATGCTGATTAACAGGAAAAAGCGTACTCCATGGGACAAGAGTTCCTCTGTTTTTTCCTTTTCATCCTGTTTCCATGCCTTCAGTATATTTGGATATATTCCTTTCATTATGGCAAGCATTAGCATGGTGAAAACGGATGAAGCTATTGAGTAATTGGCTACGTATATTCCCACCTCCGAGGAGCCCTGAAGAAATTTTATTATATACCTGTCGATGTTGTTTAGAAGGCTTAAGGAAAGGCTTACACCAACAAGGGGCATGCCGAATTTTACAAGCATCTTCATTACACTTTCTGAAAACAGGGAAAACTTAACGTACTTGTATATTTTAAGGCGGATAATAATTACTACCGCTGTAAAGATATCAACAAGGAGGGCGCTGGCAATGGCACTGTGAATCCCCTGGTAAAGAAATTTGACGAGGATGAGGGTAACAAGTAGCTTTAAAACCGCGGACAAGATTGACAGCAGCAGGTTCAGCCTTATTACCCTTACCGCGCTCAGTAAAGAAAAGAGAATCTGGTTGATGCTGTATGGAATAAACATGAGTATGCTTAACAGTATTAAATATACGGTGCTGCTATCAAAGAATTGTTTTATAAAAAGTAGGACAATAAATGATACGGAAACAGTAATGACAGAAATCATGAGCCAGCCTGTAAATACGGTTGAATAAAATATCCTGATGTTTTTTTCCCCGGTAAAACTGTTTATGTACCTGTATGCAGACTGGAAAATCCAGCCCAGGATAACCAGGGCGGATATGCTTACGGTTACAATTGCAATATTGTAATTGCCGTATTGTTCAGGTATAAAAAAACGTGTATAAAGCGAAAGCGCTATAATCCTCACTATACCTTCTATTGCCTTGGCAGCAAGATATAAGAAGGTGTCCTTTGCCATGTTTGATTTTGCTTCTTCGGAAGTAACGGGGGAATTTGCGGTACCTGCAGTACTTGCAGCATTGTAACCATTAAAACCGCTTTTTATGCTTGTAACTCCGCTTATGATTTTCACAAGCTCCAGGGGAGTATTGGCAATGAAGTCAGGTTCTCCCCTTATCAAGAGGGTTTCGGAGTCAAAGCCCCAGGTTACCGAAATTATTTTTACCCCTGATTTTTTGCATGCCTTGATGTCTCGGTATTCATCCCCTATATACACCGTTTCATGTTTCTTGACACCCAGCTTTTTGATTAGCTTGTTAATTGCCCTGTGCTTGTCAAAAAGGCCTTTCGTGGAGAAAATTTCATCAAAGACATCAAGACACCCCTTGTTTTTTAGGAAACGTTTGATATTAGCAGTTGAATTGGAGGATATGATAGCAAGCTTGATGCCCGCATCTTTAAGCGCCCTTATACTTCTTTCCATGCCCTCTATCCAGTCAAGTTCATGTATGTGCTTTTTTACTTCCTCCTGCATCCTTATGTTCATTGCAGGAATGCGGTAAAGTGGTACTCCAAGTCTTTTGCATCTTTCTTTTATGGGCATGGTCGAGAGTAGCCTGAGTTCGTCTATGTCCAGTTTTTCAAGGCCAAATTCACCTGCCAGATTATTTGCAAGCCTGATATAAAGTGCTGCCGAGTCCGCAATAGTACCGTCAAAATCTAATATCACGTATTTTATCAATATGATTCTCCCTCGCTAATCCGGCACAATCGGTACTTCCATAAGACTCTTCCCCTATGCCGGGAAATGTGTGACATAATCGTGTTGAAAAAATTATAGCACATTTTTAGCGTGATTTACAAGGAAGTTGCCTCAAATGAGCATATTTTTATATTCCCAGGGAGAAAGCGCTTGATAAGCATTATTACCCAATTATATTGCTCTTGCTTTCCCTGCTTGATAGGTAGAAAAGCTATGCAAAAAAACAATATGTGAGATAAAAAAACGAAAGAATACGGAATATATTAAAATATATCGTAAATATTCTAAGAAAAAAAGCAGGAATAGATTATTGCATGGTTAATTGTTTTGACTATGATATAAATGGTAATAGATGCCAGGCAAGATTATAGGGAGATATATAACAAAAATTAATGCCCAATAGAAAGTTTGTTCCAGGCATAAAAACTATTGCAGAGAAAAGCAATTTATTTATATATTAATGAAAACATGCAACAAGATTTGTATAGTAAGAATAATAAGATTTGACTTATAGTATTATAAAGGGATACAGGGAAAAAGGAAAAGAGAACAGGAATGTAGGAAAAAGGGAAGAGATTATAGGTTAAAAAGTTAAAATTGTCATGGTAGGCGGTGGAAGTTTGCTCTGGCCACCCACGCTGATAAATGACCTTGTTTTAATGCTAGGGCTTCAAGATGCAGAATATGTCATACTTGATATATGTGATACTTGATATAGATCCGGAAGCCTGGAACAAGATGATGCAGCTTGGGCGCAAACTAGCCGATGAACGTGGGGCAGAGGCGGATTTCTATTATACAGGTAGCCCAAGAGATGCTTATACAGGTGCCGATTATGTAATAATCACGATTTTCACCAGTGGCCTGGATGCCATGGGGCATGACTTGAAAATACCCGAGGATTATGGTATATACCAGACAGTTGGCGATACCGTGGGACCTGGAGGATGGGCAAGGGGACTCCGTAATATGCCGGTTTTTGCCCAGATGGCAAGGGATATAGATAAGTATTCGGATAACGCTATTGCTTTAAACTACATGAATCCCATGTCCGTACTGACAAAAGACTTTTGCAAGGTGAGCGGTTTAAGAACCGTTGGGCTTTGCCACGGCATATTTGAAGTATACCGTTTACTTATGGATATATCTAATTTGAAGAGCGAGGATGAAATAAAGGTTTGTTTTGGAGGAATAAATCATTTCTTCCGGGTTGTTGACATGCGAATAAAAGGTGAAGATGGGTATCGATTACTAAGTGAAAAAATGAATGGACGTCCTTTTGCGGAACTAGTTACCGAGGTGTACGTTGACGGGGTGGGCTACCACTCCGATAAATGGGTTACGAGTGAGTTGCTGGAATTTTACGGTTACCTTCCGTACGTGGCAGACAGGCATATAAGTGAGTTTTTACCCTTTTACTTGACAAGGGACATTCAGAAATTGGAAAAATATAAACTTAAGCGGACACCTGTTGAAGACCGAAGGAGATACAAGCAACTGGGCATGGATAAGCTTAATGCGTTACTGGCTGGAAAAGAAAAACTGCCTGATAAACGTTCGAGAGAAATAGCTGCAGACATTATTGATTCATTTGTAAATAAGAAGGAAATTATCGATGCTGTAAATTTGCCTAATACCGGGCAGGTATCCAACCTTCCCCGTGGTTCCATCGCTGAAACGCTGGGAATCGTCAACTCCACTGGATTTAACCCTGTGCGTGTAGGAGATTTACCGGAACAAATACTTAATCTTGTAATGCCCCATGTAATAAACCAGGATATGATAGTTGAGGCAGGTCTTGAAGGAGACTTGGACAAGGCACTTTGGGCGCTGTACAATGATCCCCTGTGTTCACACTTGACGCTGCCCGAAGTAAAAGAAATGGGAATTAGGTTGTTGAAAGCTAATAAGCAATATTTACCCCAGTTCACCGGGTTATAATAACAAAAAGAATAATGAAAAACACAAACAGTTAAGCAGGGTGAGGTGGTATTATGAACATGCATCAGTTGGAAAAGCGTTTTGAGAACTGGTGGTTTTATGATTTCAAGGACCTTTTGAAAAATTTTGTGTATAAGCGGTCCGATGAGGCTTTTGCACGGGGAGACGCCGGCCATGATGCAATTAAAACGAGGGAAGACCTTGAAAGACGTGCTGCATACATGCGGGAGAAATTTATAGAAGCATTGGGAGGGCTGCCACCCGGCGATACACCCCTTAATCCGAAAATTACGGGAAGAATTGACTGTGATGGTTTCAGGATAGAAAAAGTAATTTTTGAATCCAGGCCAAGGACATATGTAACTGCAAACATGTATATACCTGGTGGAATTACTGCCCCGAGGGGTGCCGTGCTTTTCCTTTGCGGCCACCATGAACAGGCAAAGCATGCTGATGAATACCAGGTTGTATGCAGGTACCTTGTGAAAGCAGGCCTGGTAGTATTAGCCCAGGACCCCATAGGCCAGGGGGAACGCTTAAGCTATTATGACAAGGAAACGGGGAAGACCAGGGTAGCCTGGGGAGTACGCGAGCATGATTATGCAGGGTGCCAGTGCTGGCCCATGGGAGACTGCATTGCACGGTATTTTGTCCATGATGCCATGAGGGGGATAGATTACCTATGCACCCGGCCGGAAGTAGACCCTTCAAGAATTGGCGTAACAGGGAATTCCGGTGGTGGTACACAGACCAGCCTTATGATGATGTGCGACCCGCGCATAGCTGCGGCAGCGCCGGCAACCTTCCTTATGAACTGTCAGGCAAATATGTACACTGGTATACCCCAGGACTCTGAACAATTGTGGCCGGGTTTAACGGCTATAGGATTTGACCATGAAGATATATTGATTTCACATGAAGAATGGATTAAGAAAACCTGTGCTTCAGGTCGGGCTGTAATGGTACTGGACACCTCGGGAGTAGGTTTTATGAGCCCAAGGCAGTTTAATTATGCTCCTGTAAATAAGCTCCTGGGAGCAATTTTTTAAGCTAACACATGACCTTATGTGGCTTGATGACAGCATGGCAGCATTAAGAACATATGATGTAATTAAGGCCTTAGATGTGTTAAAATATATACTTGGAATTGATGAACATGATATAAACTTTTACCTGTCCGGGAGGCATGGGGTATACGGGCAGTTTGCGGCCGTGCTGGATAAAAGGGTGAAAAACATCGAAGTGGAAAATGGGATAGGCAGCTATGGAGAATGGGTAAGGTCCCGTTATTATGATACTCATGATATAATGAGCATAGTACTCCCGGGCATGTTAAAGTATTTTGACCTGCCCGACCTGCAAAAGTGGTTCCGCGGGGAACAGAAATAAAGGCAAAAATATGTGTTTTACGCTATAAAAAAATAAAGAAATGTACTGAAGAAATAGTTTTTTAATGACTTGGCGAGGTGATATGGGCTTATGACAAAAAGGGAACGATTTCTGAAAGCAATGAAAAAAGAGAAGGTAGATGAGCTTGTGTGGGCTCCAAACTTTGACTATTGGCTGCAGGTAAACAGGGCTGAAGGGACATTACCTGAAAAATACAGGAATCTGTCGCGTAATGATATTGTAAGGGCTATAGGTGGCTATATATGGAAAAGGGTACAGGGTTACAAAGTGGCAATGGATAAAAGTGTAAAAGAAACATGGAGGACGGAAGGAGACAATAGCATACATGAATATGAAACACCCCTGGGTACAATTAGGGAGGTTTACTGCAAAACAGAAGGAGAGTACAGGGCAAAGGCGTTGAAAGAGCATTTTATAAAGAACCTGGAAACTCTCAGAATAATGAAATACGTGGTTGAAGCTACTCACTACGAGCCTGATTATCAACCCGTTTACAAAGCCTTGGAAGAAACCGGGGATGACGGCATAGTGCTGCACCAGGTATTTTGTGTCCCATTCATAAAATTTGCCAAGACGGACGCAGGATACCTGAATGGCTATTACTTGTGGATGGATTACAGGGACGAAGTTGATTCGCTAATTAACCTTTATTTTCAAAAATTCCTGGAGGGTTACAAAGTTCTTGCCGACGGCCCTGCGGATGTTATTGCAACGGGAGACAACATGGACGGCACCATGATAAGCCCTGAAATATTCAAGGAATATGCATTACCTTTTTACCAGGAAGTTAAAAAAATAACGGCAGCCAGGGGAAAAATATTCGAAGGACACTGGTGCGGAAGAACACAAAATCTTTTACACCTGGTACCGGGATGCGGTTTAGACGTGGTTGAGGCAATAGTTACAAAACCCATGGCTGATATTTCGCTTTCGGAAGCGTTGGATATACTAAACGGGGAAGTTGTCCTTCAAGGGGGCATACCTTCGGTTATCGTTTGCAAAGAGGGTGTCGATGATAAGGAATTCGAGAAATACATCGAGGATGTCATTTTACCCTTAAAAGGCAGGAGGTGCTTTATCCTGGGAATGTCTGACAATGTACCTCCCAATGCTGATTTTTCGAGGGTGGAAGCTGTTGCCGGGCTTATTGCACGATGAAGTAAACCCTGAACCCCGTATAGTCTTTGAATGGAATATAAATTTGTGAACTGAATATAATAATAAAATGAATGCGAAAGATAAGAAGAAATTAAAATTTAAGTTACTTCATCGTGAAACGGGAAGGAAGTGAAAATGGATGGAAGCACCAAGGATAGTTGTAAAATGCGGTGTGACCAACTGCCATTACAACAAGGACAGGTTATGCTATGCTGGCAGTATAGAAGTCAATCCAAAAGGTGATGGAAAGGCATATACGAGTGAAGGGACAGTCTGTACAACATTTATCAATGGTGACAAATAAATAGCAGGCGAGTACCAGGTAATACGGAATCCAAAACGCCCATTTGAACAATGGGCGTTTTGCTTTTTAGCTAGTTTGGTTTTCATCAAACTGACATTAAAATAACAGCGATTTGTCCATATTAATGCACAAGAAAAAGATGTATAAAAGAAGTGTAGATAAGGGTTAGTACTTGACTGATAATTGATACTAAAACATGCAGCCAGTCTGCATAAGAAGGAATGAAGCAGTACTAGAATTCTTGAAAGGATGGGAGAATATGCGTAAGAAACTGGTAATCATTGGAGCAGGTAGTGCCATGTTTACACAAGGCATAGTAATGGACATGATTAATAAAAATCCGGGAGGACATAAATGGCACCTGGCCCTGGTTGACATTGACGAGCATGTGCTGGATGGGGTTTCAAGGCTTGTGAAGAAATTGTTTGAAAAAAAGCAGGCTGATATCGAGCTTTCCTGGTCAACAGACAGGAAGGATGTATTGCCGGGTGCCGATTACGTGGTATCCACGATCAGCGTAGGCGGAAGAAGGGCATGGGAACAGGATGTATTTATACCCCGAAAATATGGCATAAACCAGCCTGTTGGTGATACAGCATTGCCTGGCGGGATATCAAGGGCTATGAGGATGGTTCCTGCCATACTGGAAATAGTAAAGGATGTTGAAAAGCTTTGTCCAAACGCTTACTTCTTCAATTATAGCAATCCCATGGCTATAATTTGCCGGGCTGTAAGAAAAGCGAACTATCCCATAACAGGTCTTTGTATTGGCACAGTCGATACGGAATGGAGTATTGCCCGGTTTATGGGATATGATCGTTCAAGGGTAACATCACTTGCAGCAGGGATAAACCACTGCACATTCATGTATGATTTCAGGTATGACGGAGAAAATGCATGGCCTGCCGTGCGCAGGAAGCTTGAAGAAGTGTATGGAAAAACAGGAGATTGCGATGATGATATAGGTAGTCGCATTGTAGAAAAACTAAAGAGGGATAGCGGTGGTAAACCAACGGATTCAACATTTTTCATGGGGGAACCTTTTGCCTGGAGCTTTTTCATGAGGTATGGAGCTTTTCCGGCACCTGGAGACAGGCATGTTACTGAATTTTTCCCTGAGTATTTTCCCGGGGGAAGGTATTACGGTTATACCCTCGGGCATGATGTATATTCATTTGAAAGAGCTGTTGCAATGGGGGATCAAATTCATAATGAAGCAATGGAAAAAGCTTTTTCTCCCGAACCGCTTGATGATGATTTTTTCAAGCGTATAGGCGGTGAACATGAGCAATTCACAAGCATTGTTGATTCTATCGAGAGGGATAAAAGGGAAATTTACTATATGAATGTACAAAATAATGGTGCAATACCAAATCTGCCACCGTGGGCTGTTGTTGAAATGCCCGTGCTGGCAACCGCAACAGGACCCAAACCTATAATTTTGAATGATTATCCCGATGTCCTGGCAAGCTTTACAGCAAAATTCCTGTCGGTAATAGAAGTTACTGTTGATGCGGCACTAAAAGGTGACAGGCAGCTAATGGAAGAGGCAATTCTTGCGGGAGGTTACATATCAGGTCGTAAAGCTGTTGTTAAAATGGTAGATGAGTTAATAAAGGCGCAAATAAATTATTTGCCCCAGTTTAGATAAAACCAGGCATGGGTTCAATCAAGCAGGTGTACAGCCAAATGGAACAAACCAGGTGCAAAAACCGGGAAACCTGTTCCTGGCTGCTATATGCCGGTAGAAATGAGATGTTGAAATTTGCTGGACACCTATTATTTTATATAAGGGGTGACTGGAATGACGTATGAGTTTAATATTACATTAGAGGAAAAGAACTATTTACGGGAATTGGCTAAAAAGTACATTGAGTATGCCAACCTGCCTGTAATGGAGAGTAGAAAAAAATTATGGTATGATCATAATTCGCTTAAGGCGGATAAACCGGTTGTAGTAATGGAGACGATCACTTTCCATGATGAAATAATGCCTGCATTAAAATGCCAGTCACCTGCAGCCAGGGAAATTGAATGGAACTTATTGATTCCAATAATAAATTATGAACTAATAAATGATGATAAAGTTATCCCGCCTAACTATTCTGTGTAGTGGGACATAAGGATATTAAAAGAATTTGGACTTGAAATTAAAGCCCGCTATGCCAGGGACAGGAGGGGGAAAGATTTGGGGTATAAAATAGAACACCCCATTTCGGATATCAGGAAGGACTTCGGTCTTTTAAAACCATCGGTTTATACCGTGAACAGGACGCATACAATTAAATTGAAAACATTCGTTGAAGATGTGATTGGAGACATAATCCCCGTAAAAATAAAAAACCAGAGCCTGACGTGGTATGGTACGATTACGGAAAAAGCTTTCCGGCTTATGGGAATGGAAACAATGATGGTTTCCCTGGTCGATTACCCGGAAGAAATGCACAGGCTTTTTAGCTTTATATTGAGTGACATGCTTGGCTTTTTGGACTGGCAGGAAAAAGAAGGATTGCTTGTTCTTAATAATGAGAATGACTTTATAGGCGGTGGAAGCTACGGATTTACAAGTGAACTTCCGCAGGGTGATTACAAGGAAGGGGAGCCGGTAAGATGCAAAGATGTGTGGTTCCACATGAACTCGGAGGATACACTGGGGATTTCGCCGGCAATGTATGGTGAATATGTGTTTACTCATTACTGCAATTTGGCTTCCAAGTTCGGTTTAATATATTATGGTTGTTGTGAACCTGTTCACAGTATTTGGGAAGACTACTTAAGCAAGATTCCCGGAATCAGGAAGGTATCGATTTCGCCCTGGAGCGATGAAAAATTATGGGCAGTATGCTAAAAAACAGCAATGTTATATACTCAAGAAAACCTGCCCCCCATTATATCGGGATGATGGAGAGCGCCTTTGATGAGGAGGCATTCCGGCAGCATATAGCCGATACATTGAATGCTGCAAGAGACTGCAAATTGGAGTTTATTTTCAGGGATGTTTATACATTGTCAGATGATAAAAGTAAACCTGGCAGGGCAGTAAAAATCGTAAGGGAAATGATTGATAAAATGTGGGGTTGACAGTGTTGAAGCCTAAAGGCCTTACGGTGCAATATCTTAAAGGACTGCAAGACGCTTTTTTCAAATTAAACACCGTTTTTTACTTCATAGCTCTCACCGGTAGACTCTTTTTCATACCTGGAAATCCCCAGCGTCGTTTCATCAAAAGGGATGCCATAAATTTCCTCGCTTGTAAAGCAAACTCCACCCAAAAAAAGCGCTTTACAGTGCTATATAAAGCGTAGTACAACTTTTCAATTGACCAATCTTAAATTATATGCGAAAATATCAAGGTAGGGCTAATGAGGGGTGCTGTTCTTGGAGAGCGAAATATCATCAATGCAAGAAGGTTATAGCCGCAGGAATCTGAAGGACGGCTTTTTTGTAGAGTATATAAGAATACCTCAATTGACACCACCTGGTTATGTAATGACAAGCAAGCATTACCATGACTATTACGAGGTTTATTATCTTATTATTGGAGAAGCAAGTTATATAATTGAAGATAATATATTCAACCTGAGGCAATATGGCATGGTTTTTATTAATAAAAATGTTTTCCATAAAACTCAATATAATGAGAAAGGTATTAAAGAAAGAATATTATATTAATCTAAATTATCAAAATAAAATCACACTGGAAGAACTATCCAAAACCTTTTTTGTAAGCAAATATTATCTATGCCGTACTTTTAAGGAGGTTACAGGTTTAAACATAATGGACTTCATTAACGAGAAAAGGCTGGCGGAGGCTGAAAAGCTTCTAAGGTATTCAAGGCTGAATATAACGGAAATTTCAGAAAAAGTATGGTTCAGTAGCGTCAATTATTTTATTGAGCTTTTTAAAAACAAATATAAATATACCCGTAGAGCCTTTCAAAACAAGTATGCATATAAAAATAATTAATACAATTTATGGGGTGAGTATGCGCGTCATTTTAACCAAAATTTTATGAGTTAAATCTGCATGGTGTTTTAGCCAAGATTGCTTATTTTTGCCCCCCGGCTTTTAATATGTATATTCCTGCTTCGAATACAGTGCTAGCAATTTGTTTCTTGTCATTGTAGTTGCCGTTGTACTTGGTATTGTACTTGGCAATGTAATTGCCAATGTACTTGCCTTTTTACAAGCTTCAATAATATAATGCCAACCAGGTTTTTTTAATATTCCGTTTCTTTTTTTTACATGACATTATTTCATCGTGGTATAATTTCAACATGGTGTAATCTTATTGAGGCGGCTCCATTCGGGCTGCCGCCTTCACATTTTGCAAAATCCGGGACAAGGTATGCATTTGTGTATAGAAGTATTGTGTGCAAGAAGTATGTACGATGAACGTGTATAATGAAAATGTGTAATGAAAATGTGTAATGAAAATGTATAATAAACATGTATAATGAAATTTTATAACGAACATGTTTAATGAAAATGTATAACTAATGTATAATTAAATATGAAAAATATAATGGAAAACGGGGATTGAAGGATGATACGTGTGACGGAAAGAGAAAGATTACTGATGGTTTTAAAAGGCTATACCCCTGACAGGGTGCCCTGGTTTGCCGACCTTGGACACTGGTATAGGGCGGAATGCGGTACGCAATGGGATTTGTTTTCCATAAGTAACTGTACAAAAGAAATAACTGATTTGCACCGTGAAGTAAAAGCCGGCTGGTATATTGAAGTTGGTTCATTACACGAGGAATACTACGTTGATGGGGTGACCCGGGAAAAAGAAATATGCAAGGATGAGGCCATTGATCGTTATACAACTCCAATTGGCGAAATACATATGGTCAGGAAATGGAATCCCATAAGTTATTCGTGGGATATAACAAAACGCATGGTGGAAAATGCCAAGGACCTGAAGATACTCCTGTATGCCGTGGAAAGAAGGAGGTTTAAGCCAAAATTCGAGAATTGGGAGTACATAGAAAGCATAGGGGGCGATACAGGCTTAGGATTTCCTTCCGTATCTTATACAGGGCTTGGAGTATTGATTTCATACTACATGGGAGTTGAGAATACCATATATGCAATAAATGATGAACCGGAACTGGTGGAAAGGTATATCAGGGTTCATAATGAAAAACAACTGGAATTGGTTGATTTATACTGCAATACCCCCGCACCTCATATTATTCACGGGGACAACCTGTCGGGGGATGTGCAGTCTCCCAGCCTGTTTATGAAGTACAGCTTTGATCAATATAAAAGCATAGCAGACTGCCTGCATAAAGCCGGGAAGACCGTATCAGCCCACTTGGACGGGTATTTAAACAATATTATCGGGCTGGTAGCCAGGGCTGGTACGGATGTGGCAGATGCCTGCACACCTAAACCAACGGGTGATCTTAGCCCGGTTGAAATGAGAAGGCAGGCGGGCAATGACATGATCCTGATGGGGGGCATCTCCCCGGTGATGTGGCTGCCGGAAACCAGTGAAAAGGATTTTATTGCCCATGTACGGGAATGGCTTGATTTAAGGAAAATAAGCAACAGGCTTGTACAGTCAGCGGGAGATCAAGTACCTCCCGGTACGGATATTAAACGAATTAAACTAGTCTACGAGCTGGTTGAAGAATACGGGCGATATGATCGCATGTGAACGTGATTGCATGTGATTATAGGCGGGCAATGCCAAAAAACATGGCGGTCATCTCCAAAATAAAAAGTTGCAAATATTATTTCAAAGTTATACTATATTCTTGGTGGGAAAAGGCAGATACACAATGCTTGATATTTAAAGTGTAAAGTATGCCGTAAAATGCCGTAAGAGCCATAAGATAAGATTATTAAGATTATGTTATAAATTACGAAAATGATCAAACTGAAGAAGAAGGATTGAACCAAGCAAGGTAAAGGGGCGATTTTTAAGTGTCAATTCCAAGTAACAAGGCTTATTTGTTGGATATAGTCGAAGAATTGAATAAATACTGGCCTGAAAACCGTACTATTAATATTGTGAGCCATGGGCACAGCGTACCAGCTGGGTATTTTGCCACACCCGTGGTGGATACTTTAAACGCATACCCGCATTTGTTGCACAGGGAATTAAAAAAGAAATATCCTTATGCGGTTGTTAATGTCATCGTAACTGCGATCGGAGGTGAAAGCTCCTGCAAGGGGCTCCAGCGTTTTGAAAGGGAAGTGTTGTGTTTTCGTCCCGATGTTATTACCATTGATTACGGCTTGAATGACAGGCGCATAGGGCTCGAAGCAGCAAGAGAAAGCTGGTCGGGCATGATTAGGAAATCGTTGGAATTGGGAATAAAAGTACTCCTTTTAACGCCTACAATGGATAAGAGGGGCTTTCGCGATGAAACAGCGGAAGGATGGGTAATACTGAAAAAGCATTGTGAACAAATCCGGTTGCTGGCGGATGAATTTGGGGTGGGACTGGTGGATAGTTTTAAGGCATTTGAGGAATACATAGATAATATTGGGTCCATAGAAGAACTTATGTCATTTGATAATCATCCTAATAGAAGAGGACATGAACTAGTTGCAAGGGAAATTATGAAATGGTTTTAAATGGCTGGAAGACGGGATATATGGTTGATATATGGTTTAATGACAAACCGGGTGAGGAAAACTATTGAAAGTACATAAGGTGCATTTTTCAGGGTGGTACATGCGCGGAGGAATTGTGTATGCAGGTTGCAACACCTTCACAGATGAGGGAAATCGACAAAAGGGCTATAACTGAATATGGCATCCCTGGAATAGTGCTGATGGAAAATGCTGCCTTGCAGGTAGTCCGTGAAATTGAAAAAATGCTTGGCAGTATTGCTGGCAGGGAAATTCTTATATTTGCAGGAAAAGGGAACAACGGGGGCGATGCCTTTGCCGTTGCAAGGCATTTGCATAACAGGGGAGCGTCGATAGGTTTATGCATATTGGCGGACAGGAACTCTATAAAGGGGGATGCTGCCGTTAATTTAGCCATCGTTGAGAAAATGGGACTTAAGATGATTGAAATAACGGGAAAGGTGCCGGGCAGTGGCGTATATTCAAACGGCATGCAATATGCCAGTGACTGGCTTGCCGGGGCTGACCTCGTAGTCGACGGCATATTTGGCACAGGTTTGAAAGGCGAAATAACAGGGATTGAGGCGGAAATAATAAAATTGATTAATTCCTGCGGCAAACCTGTAATATCAATCGACATTCCTTCCGGGATTAATGGTGAAACCGGGGAAGTCTGCGGGGTATGTGTCAATGCAAGAATAACAGTGACCTTTGGGCTTCCTAAGATTGGCCTTGTTTTATTTCCGGGATGCAAATATGCCGGGGAACTTGTTGTTGCAGATATAGGCATACCGCCGGAAGTAACGGGTAGCATGGGCATCAAAATTCACGTAATTGAAAAGCAAATGGTGGCTTCCATGATTCCCGGCAGGGAAAAGCAAACAAACAAGGGGGATTATGGGAAGGTTTTAATAATTAGCGGGTCAAAGGGCATGACCGGGGCAGGGTGCCTTGCGGCAAGGGCGGCCCACAGGTCAGGCGCCGGCCTGGTTTACCTTGCCGTGCCGGGAAGCCTTTTACCTGTTTACGGAGCTTCATTAACCGAAACAATAATTATTCCCGTGGAAGACCAGGACAAGGGGCATATTGTTTACGACGGCATGGGCTTCCTGGAAAAGCAGATGGAAGGGAAGAACGTGATAGCAGCCGGGCCGGGGTTATCGGTAAACGAGGATACGATAGAGCTTATTTTTAGGATTATTGAGAAATCAATAATGCCGCTGGTGCTTGATGCAGACGCGCTTAATGCAATAGCCCGGGATGTTTCCGTTTTGAAGAAGCTGAAAACAACTGCCGTAATTACCCCTCACCCGGGTGAAATGGCCAGGCTCACCGGTAAAAGCACGGCCCAAATCCAAGAAGACAGGGTCAATACAGCAAGGGAATTTGCATCAAAATGGGGAGTTATTACCGTGCTTAAGGGTTTCCGGACGATAGTAGCCTTACCTGATGAAACAGCGTACATCAATCTTACGGGAAATCCCGGGATGGCAACCGCAGGCACGGGGGATGTATTAACCGGCATTATTGCAGGGCTTATAACCCAGGGTATCAAACCGGGGGATGCTGCTGTTGCCGGGGTATACTTGCATGGCCTGGCGGGAGACATGGCAGCGGCCAAAAAAGGCGAATATGGTCTTATTGCGAGTGACCTGGTTGATGAGATCCCGGCCGCGGTAATGGGTGCAGTGGAAAACAGGGACCGTACCCTGTCTTATTCTTGCTGTTTTCTATCGAGGTGAATGGATGTGGAGTATAGGTTTAGCAGGGCATGGGCAGAAATAAATCTTGACAACATGGCACATAATGTTAAGGAAATAAGAAAAATAACTAATAAAAGGACAGAATTGATGGGAGTGGTTAAAGCGGATGCATACGGGCACGGCGCAGTGGAGGTTGCCAGGGCTCTCCTTGAAAACGGCGTATCCAGGCTTGCCGTGGCCATGATTGATGAGGCCATACAGTTGCGCAAGCACGGGATTGATGCACCTATACTGATAATGAGCCATACTGACCCTTCGAGGGCTGAAGATGTTATTAAGTACAATGTGGCACAGACCGTGTTCAGTTACGAGTTGGCCGAGGTATTGTCAAATGCCGCCATTAGGTTGGGCCATAAGGCAAGGATTCATATTAAAGTGGATACGGGCATGACAAGGGTTGGGTTTAAACCAGGCTACGGCATTGTAGAGGGTATTATCGAAATGAGCAAATTAAAGGGAATTATTGTTGAAGGAATGTTTACCCATTTTGCTTCGGCTGATGAAAATGACAGGGACTATACTTACATGCAGTTTGAGAAATACATTAGCATATGTACCGAACTCAGGAGGGTAGGGATACATATACCGATAAAACATGTTGCGAATAGCGCGGCCCTCATCGAGTTTCCCGAGATGCACCTGGACATGGTAAGGCCGGGGATTATTTTGTATGGACATTATCCTTCTTCGAAGATTGATAGAAGTAAAATCAACCTGAAACCTGCGATGACATTAAAAGCTAATATAATACTTGTCAAGGAGGTTGAATATAATATACCGGTGAGCTACGGCAGGGTTTTTACCACGAGGCGCAGAAGTAAAATAGCAACCGTGCCGGTAGGATACGCGGACGGATATTCTCGTACCCTTACCGGGAAGGCAAGGGTTTTGATTAACGGTGAATATGCTCCTGTTGTTGGTGCCATATGCATGGACCAGTTCATGGTTGACGTGACGGATGTAAAAAGCGACGTAAAGGTAGGTGACGAGGTGGTTATATTCGGAACTCAAGCTGGTAAAGAAATAAAAGCTGAAGAGGTTGCATCACTTGCTGGTACCATTAACTATGAAGTAATAAGCGTTGTGGGGAAAAGGATACCGCGTGTATATCTTAAGGGAGGCAAAATTTACAGTGTATTAAACTACCTGGTCTAGGCTGTAAGATAAGCCCTATAAGAAGAATGGCTTTACTGTCCTTAAGACATGTAGCATGGGACATGAGGATATAGGATAGAGAAAAAAGGTAATAATATTTTAATTTGACCAGGTGGCATTATAGAATATATAATTATTATACAGCCATTAAATGCATCAAAAGATTAAAAGAGTTTATAGTTGTAAAATAAACATGTCATGGTTGAAATGTGAAAATGACGCCAGGAGATGTCCGGCGTCATTTCTTTCGGCCGTGAGTTATC
>JAAZDH010000072.1 GCA_012512865.1 Clostridiaceae bacterium
ATATATTTTTTACAATTGCAAGCCCCAAACCCGTTCCCGACTTATGCTGGCCCCGGGACTTGTCAGACTTGTAAAACCGCTCCCATATCATGTCCAGTTCATCTTTTTCTATTCCTATGCCATTATCAGCTACAGATATTAAAACGGTATCTTTTTGCAGTATTGTGCTTATAACTATTATTCCCCCTCCGCGAGTAAATTTAATAGCATTATGAATAAGGTTCAGCAATACCCTCTCGATAGCATCCACATCGGCTTTTACAAAGGTATCCTCATCCTCCAGGTTCACTATTATTTCCAGGTTTTTCTCGTTTATCAGGCTTTCAAGCTTGATCACGCACTGCCTTACAAGCGCGTTAATATTAAAATCGGAAAATACAATGCTGACCTCTCCTGCTTCCATTTTTGCAAGGTCCAGCAGGTCGTTGACCAGCCTGTTCAGCCTTACGATTTCCTCTTTCACGATCACGAGGTACTTTTCCTGTTTTTCAACGGGTATGGTTCCATCAAGTATGCCCTCGATAAATCCCCTGATAGAAGTCATGGGCGTCCTGAGTTCATGGGATACGTTTGCAATAAAATTCCGTCTCATTTCTTCCTGTTTCTGCAGCGCTTCAACCATCTTATTAAAAGATTTCGCCAGGTTTCCAATCTCATCCCGTGTTTTTATGTCCAGGCGCTTGCTGAACTCTCCTGCTGCTATTACTTCTGAAACATGGCTTATTTGTTTCAAATTACTTGACATTCTCAAGGAAAAAATGTAAACAAGGAAAATTGATATAACGGCGGAAATGAGGATTGCCATGATAAAAAACCTGAAAACCGTAAACCTTGTTTCATTTATCTGGGTAATGGGAGTAGCCAGGTATACTGCTGCAATTATCTGCTCATTTCCTTTATCGTCCTCGTACCTGAAAGGTTTTTGCACAACCAGCCATGACCATCCCGTATCCTTGTAGAGCCCGAAAAAATCCCCCACCTCAACAACGGGATCAGCGCCTGAAAATACTTTTTTATACTGGCGTTCATCGGGAAGCTTGTACCTGCCCTGCTGGTAATCAAAGTGCCGCCGTATAGATACATCCAGGCCGTGTACGCCGGGGCTGGAGAATATTATAAAGCCTTCGCTATTTGCTATCCACACGTAGGCACCCGTGTTGCGCATGTAAGAATCCAGCAGGAACTGGAATGCTATGTCCGCCAGTGGATTGCTGGCATTTTCCACGTATATTTCAAGGTAGTTGTTAATCTCTTCTCCTGCTTTTGAAAGGGTGTTCGTTTTCTCGGATGACACGTAACGTCCCAAGAAGTAATAAAGGGCCGCACTCGCCGCGGAATAACTGAAAATAATAATCAAAACAAAAATTGCCATCAGCTTTCCGAAAATCGATTTGAACATCACTTCACCTCGAACTTGTATCCCACTCCCCAGACGGTTTTAAGCTGCCATACCTGGTCTTTTGAATCAAGTTTTTCCCTTAACCTCTTGACGTGAACATCAACGGTCCTTGAATCTCCAAAGAAATCATATCCCCATACATGTTCAAGAAGCTGCTCCCTGGTAAACACCTTGTTGGGATTTGAAGCAAGGAAAAAAAGAAGCTCCAGTTCCTTGGGGGGCAGTTCCATGTCAACCCCGTTAACCTTAACAGTATAATCTGACTTGTTTATAACAAGATTGGGGTATACAACTTCCTCCGTATCAATGTTTTTTCTTTCATACCTCCTCAGGACCGCCTTGACCCTTGCCACCAGTTCCTTGGGCTCAAAGGGCTTGACAATGTAGTCGTCG
>JAAZDH010000073.1 GCA_012512865.1 Clostridiaceae bacterium
AGAAAAACCTCCGAATTTCTGGTCCCCCTCTGTAAAATTGACCTGTAAAAACAATTCCAAGTGGTTCTTTTTAATATAATCAGTAAATTCCATAAGGCCTTTGCTGCCTCCCAGCCTGTTATCAGGGGGCCACCTGGTAGGATACAATCCATATCCTTTTTTTGTCCATCCTTTAAGCATAACACTAATGTTATTAATTCCCTTTCCAAGTAACTCGTTAATTATAAATTGGGCATCTTTAAAGGTTGTCATCGGGATAAATTTATCAAATAAAATTCTTTCCTCCGTTATTCCCATGAAGAAATCTATGCCCAGCGGGATATCCTGGCTCTTATTTATGGCAGCATTTATAAGATCATTCTTCTTTAGGTAATCCCTGTAAACAGCAGCCATCCCGCTATAATTGGCCTGTTCACCATGCAGGAAAAATAGCCTGACTTCCCTGTCCAGCCTGGTAATCTCCTTGTCCGCCTTTATTCTTACCGGGTTTTTTGAAATGCCCCTGCCGTTTACCGTTATGTTCGAAAGGTAGGTATTGAAAAAATGCCTGTAGACGAATTCAAAATATATCCTGTTCAGGTTTACAGCGTATCCTTCCGGGTGAACATTTATGTTGCAGTTCTCCATGCCGGTAACTACTGCAGCAAGCATTGCATTATCGTTGTTTTTTATGCCCAGTACCGGGAGCATGGCCCAGTCCTTTCCGCTTCTTTTCATGTCATTATATTCCCTTAAGTTCACCTGTTGCGAACTATATATGCTCCACGTAAACGGCCTTACATTCTGAAGCCGTTGATCCACGTTGGAATACCTGGTTAATGCACCGCAGCCGTCAGGATAAAAAACATAGCCGTCCACGTACCTGCTTGCCGCTCCTAAAAAGGGTAACAACTCTATGCTGATAAGCCCCATATCCTTTTCTTCCCTTATTTTGTCAGCAGGAATCCGGATCACCAGGTTGTCTCCTTCGAGAAAGAACTCTGTATAAACAGAAATCCCTATGGTGTCAAAGTTAAATTCCATGCTCACTCCATTATTTATCCTGTTCATCTTGACACTTGTTGCATCGACACTGGAATAAGCCTTAAAATTTGATATATCCTTTACCGTAAGATTAATGTAATTCAAAACAATTATCGATTGCATGTAGTTTTTCCACATCATATTAGCGGAATCGTAATCAGGATAAACTTCTTTATCTACAAGTGATTTCCAGGTATACCCGTTTCTCCTGTCTTCTATGGCAATAGCCCTTGCCTCTTCGTTGCAATAAAGCACAAGGTTTTGTGACCGGCCAACCATTTCGTAGCCGCCAGGTATTGATGGTTCAGCTGCTGCCTCCCCGAAAGGTAGAATGGCATACACTGATGCAACTAATGTAATTATCAGTAATATAGGTAAAATTCTTTTCACTCTATCTCCCCCCTCATAACAAGGCCATCCTAATTTCCAAGATTATCCCGGAAATAAACTGGTATAATCGTCCTGTAAGCACATAACCAAGCATTGAAACAATCCAGATAAGCCCCATGGTTATGCCGCTTATTGAGTATGTTACTACGGCTTTAAACATCCTATAATCGTTAAGCGTTTTCAGACTTATAAAAAACAATATATACGTCCAAATCCTGGTTGCATTTAACATGAAGGCATAAAATGCAATTTCATTTCTTGATAACACCTGTGAAAATAAGGCAAGGAAAAAGTGTACTACGATATATGGAACCATGCAATAGGACGAAGCGACAAAAACTTCATCCGGCCTTGATTCCCCGTCAATTATGGCTGAAATAATGTAGCTTGCTATCACCCAGGTGAGGGGTGCCAGTAAAAGCTTAACTGCTTCAAGTGCAATATTTGTCTCCCTGATATCGATATCCTGCAGCGGGTAGTGTACTGTATAAATATAAAACAATCTTACAAAAAGGGCTGCGAAAAAAATAATTACCCCGGAGAATACATTTAACAAGCCCCTGTTGTTCTTTACAAGGTCAAAGGTTTCAATAGGATGGAATAATACTCCAAGGGACATTTTTAGGCTGGTCAGGGTGCTCATTTTTTTATTATTTGAATGCATCTCATCCAGGGTCTTTAGGGATATTTGCCTGGTTTTTACAATTAGCAGGACTAACAAGGCTGATGCTGCAACTATCCC
The DNA here is from genome assembly GCA_012512865.1 of Clostridiaceae bacterium. Lineage (GTDB taxonomy): Bacteria > Bacillota > Clostridia > Acetivibrionales > DUMC01 > Ch48. Next base: position 2,156 of record JAAZDH010000073.1, read on the forward strand.
CAAGACCACCAATATGAAATTATCCCTGAATACTTGGTACCTATATTCAACAAAAGCTTTTGAATACCCTGTCCTATCATCTGCAAGAAAAAATTCCTCCATTGATTCCCTCCATCTTTCTTGCTTATACAGGGCATTTGCAATCCCTACATGGGCAAACTGGTAATTTTCATCTATTTTAAGTATCTCGTTCCATATCGAGTAAGACTCATCATAGTATCCATTCGAATACTTGTTTACAGCCTCGTGAATGAGCTTTATGAATTGGGTGGGTTTAAATATTTGTATATTTGCATTACCTTTATCC
>JAAZDH010000074.1 GCA_012512865.1 Clostridiaceae bacterium
GAGAGGATACTGCCTGGTAAATTTGTCCTCGTTGGTGATGAGAGAATCCCGGGAGTTATAGGTGCCAAGGCGATACACTTGCAGGATGGCGATGAAAGAAAAACCAACTGGAAGATGAAAAACATGTATATTGATGTTGGGGCTTCCAACAAGGAAGAGGCTGAAAAGCTAGCCCCACCCGGTGAATATATTTCGTTTTACAGTGAATTTGAAGAATACGGTGATGGCTGCATAAAGTCAAAGGCCCTTGATGACAGGGTGGGATGCGGCATCTTGATGGAAGTGTTAAAGGGAAATTACGAGTATAACTTATATGCATGTTTTACCGTCCAGGAAGAACTTGGCTTAAGGGGGGCGGAAACTGCGGCATTCAGGATAAAACCCGATATAGCTTTTATATTTGAGGGCACAACCTGTTCCGATGTACCTGAAACAGAGGAATACGCTTATTCAACCAAATTGGGAAAGGGCCCTGCCTTGACACTAATGGACAGGGGAACATACGCGGATAGGAATCTTGTTAATTTTATCAGTGAAGTGGCCAGGAAAAACGGCATTGAAATACAGTTCAAGCAAACGGCCACCGGTGGGAATGACGGGGCAAAAATACAAAGAACGGGCAAAGGGGCAAAAGTTGCAATAATATCGGTACCATGCAGGTATATCCATTCCCCGTCATCAATAGCAAGCAAGAAAGATTATGAGAATTGCAAAAAGCTGGCGGGATACATTTTAAATGATTTAAGCAATAACATGGATATTACAATGAAGCTTATGAAGTAATGTACCGGTAAGATTTTAAGTATAAAACAGGCTATAATACAAAGTACAATATCAAGTACAATACCAAGCTTGGTATGTTGAAAATTAAAGTTATTGAAATTTAAAAGCGTTGAGGATTGGAAAAATATTGAAAGCATTGAGCATTAAAAATAATGAATACTGAAAACATAAAACATAAAGCATTGAATATTGAAAGTTGAGAGGAGATGAAATAAATGTTTGACTTGTTGGCAAAGGTCACCGGTGCTTTTGGAGTTTCAGGCAACGAGGAGGAAATAAGGAATACCATAATAGAAGAAATAAAAGACAAAGTGGATGAAATTAAAACAGACACCTTGGGAAACCTCTTTGCAATAAAAAAGGGCAGGGGTAAGAAAATCATGGTCGCCGCCCACATGGATGAAATTGGCATCATGGTGATTCATATTGATGAAAAAGGGTTTATAAGGTTTACCAACATTGGCGGGGTATCGTCTTTTACTTCAATTGGCCAGAGGGTTAGGTTTAAAAACGGTGTAATTGGTGTTGTGTCTTACGAAGAAAAACTGGACGATATAAAAAAGCTGGATCTTTCCAAGATGTATATAGACATCGGGGCAAAAAACCGCGAAGAAACTGGGAAACTGGTTAAGATCGGTGATACGGCTTGTTTCTGCGGTGATGCCGTAAGACAAGGGGACTTTGCTATTTCAAAGGCAATGGATGACAGGTGCGGTTGTGCTGTTGCCATAGGGGCAATAAAGAACCTGTCTCAAACGGATAATGAAATTTATTTCGTATTTACCGTCCAGGAAGAGTTGGGTTTAAGAGGGGCCACCACGGCTGCATACCAAATTATGCCCGACTTTGCAATCGCCCTTGATGTAACAGGTACCGGCGACAAGCCTGAAAGCCGTTTAATGGAAGTAAAGCTTGGAGCGGGCCCGGCTATTAAAATAAGAGACAGGTCTTTAATTTGCCACCCGGAAGTAAGAAAATTACTTGAAGATGCCGCAAAAAGAAACAACATACCTTATCAATACGAGATACTTGAATGGGGAGGAACTGATGCAGGAGCCATACAATTGACAGGCGGCGGGATACCTTCAGGTGTCATATCCGTACCTTGCAGGTATATCCACACACCTTCCGAGATGATATGCATGAGTGATTATGAAAATGCCGTTAAGCTCCTTGTTGAGGCAATAAGATAGTTTACGGGTTTTGCACATTTTCAGATGCTTGGGCATTAACAGTTTTTTTACTTTTCACCGCCGGAGGATTTTTGATGTTTTAGGCTTTATTTGACATAAGCATTATAAGTATTGCTTTAAGTACCATAAAAGGTTAAAATAAAATACTATACATTGTAAATACAATAAAAATAAAGAGTTAAAAAAAATAAAAATAAAAAAAGAAAAAAAGGGAAAAAAGAAATTACGTGCTTTTATATAATGTTTGGGGGTTGGTTAATGAAGAAATTAATGCTAGGCAATGAAGCTGTTGCCAGGGGGGCGTACGAGGCAGGAGTTATGGTTGCAACCGCATACCCTGGTACTCCAAGTACTGAAATAACCGAGAATATTGCAAAATACGATGATATTTACGCTGAATGGTCTCCAAATGAAAAAGTTGCCCTGGAAGTGGCCATAGGCGCATCAATTGCAGGTGCACGATCTATTTGTTCCATGAAACATGTGGGTCTTAATGTAGCCGCTGACCCTCTTTTTACCGTGTCATACACGGGAGTGAACGGCGGTCTTGTCATCATGGTTGCAGATGATCCGGGTATGCATAGTTCCCAGAATGAACAAGACAGCAGGTTTTATGCAATGGCGGCAAACGTTCCAATGCTGGAGCCGGCTGACAGCACCGAATGCAAGGAATTAGTAAAGGAAGCTTTCAGGATAAGCGAAGAATTTGATTGTCCCGTGATAGTCAGGCTTACAACAAGAATTGCCCATTCAAGAAGTATAGTTGAGCTTGGGGAAAGGGAAGACATATCCCTGAGGGAATACCGGAAGGACCCCGGTAAATATGTCATGATGCCTGCCATGGCCAGGGCAAGGCATGTTGAAGTTGAAAAGAGGATGAAAAGGCTGGGGGATTTCAGCAACCAGGCAACTCTAAACAGGATAGAATGGGGAAACAGGGACATTGGAATAATTACAAGCGGCATAGCTTACCAGTATTCAAGGGAAGCATTTAAAGACGCTTCATTCTTGAAACTGGGCATGGTATATCCCATACCTGAAGATTTAATAAGGGAATTTGCAGCAGAAGTGGAAACCCTGTATGTAATTGAAGAATTGGCCCTGTTCCTGGAAAACCAGGTTAAACAGCTGGGTATCAAGGTAACAGGCAAGGATGTTTTACCTGTGGTAGGGGAACTCAGCACCGGTATGCTGAAAGAAAAACTGCTTGGCCAGGGCCCGGAACCTGGTTGCAGTACGGAAGAAAAAGTCCCGGTAAGGCCTCCTGTTATGTGCCCGGGATGCCCTCACAGGGGAGTGTTTTACGTCTTAAAGCAGATGAAGCTGACCGTAACCGGCGATATAGGCTGCTATACCCTGGGTGCATTACCGCCTCTTGGGTCCATGGATACTTGCGTTTGTATGGGGGCAAGCATTGGCATGGCCCATGGAATGGAAAAGGCAAGGGGCAGGGAATTTGCTTCGAAAACCGTGGCGGTAATAGGGGATTCAACTTTCATACATTCAGGGATAACAGGATTGATAGATATTGTTTATAACAATGGAACATCAACGGTTATTATCCTTGACAACTCCATTACAGGCATGACGGGACACCAGCACAATCCTGTATCAGGATATACCATAAAAGGAGAACCTGCAAAACAGGTTGACCTGGTAAAGCTTGCACAGGCCATAGGAATTGAAAGGGTAAGGGTGGTGGACCCTTATGATATAAATGAGTTTGAAAAAGTTGTAAAAGAAGAGGTCAGCGTTGATGAACCGTCCTTGATAATTTCAAAAAGGCCGTGTGCATTACTTAAAGGTGTTAAGTTTGAAGGCCCGCTGAGGATTAATAAAGAAAAGTGCAAGATCTGCAGGATTTGTATGAGAATTGGCTGTCCTGCCCTGGTTGACAAGGGAAGCCATATTGAAATTAATGAAACATTGTGCGGAGGCTGCGGCCTTTGCACCAGGTTGTGCCGCTTTGATGCTATTGAAAAGGCTGGTGATTTAAATGAAAAATGTTAATATGATCATAGTCGGGGTGGGAGGCCAGGGAACTCTTTTAACAAGCAAGATAATCGGCAATGCAGCGCTGAAGGAGTCATACCATGTAAAGGTGTCGGAAGTTCATGGGATGTCCCAAAGGGGAGGCAGTGTTATAACATATGTTAAATTGGGCAGCAGCGTGGACTCTCCCCTTGTTGAAAAAAATGAAGCAGATATAATTATTGCCTTTGAGAAGCTAGAAGCCTTGCGATGGATTGAATACTTGAAAAAGGGCGGTAGCCTGGTTGTAAACGACCAGCAGATAAATCCCATGCCGGTTATAACAGGCAGGGAAAAATACCCGGACAATATAATTGAAAAATTAAGGCATATGTGCGGATATGAAAAGGTGATAGCCGTGGATGCCTTGAAGATTGCAAAGGAATTGGGCAACACCAGGGTTGTCAACCTGGTCCTGGTGGGAATCCTTGCAAGGTTGATGCCGTTTTCAAAAGAGATATGGCTTGAGTCTATCAAAGAATCGGTACCTACCAAGTATTACGATGTTAATAAAAAGGCTTTTGAGGTTGGGTTTGGCTTGATGTAACATATCATGGTTTTTATTCATGGGAAGAAAGATAAGAAAAAAGGTAAGCAGAAGCAAGGTGTAAAAAAGTTCAGGCAGGTAAAAGCCGAATAAACAGGGATGTGCAAGGATTAATAACAGTTAATAAAAAATAAGCAAAGAAGAATTAACAAGAATAAGCAAAGAAAGATTAACAGAAAAGATAGAAAAGATGAGAAAATAAACAAAGACGAGCGAACGGGGGGAAAACAAATGGAATACTGGAACAGTGCCTGTGAATGCATGCCAAGGGAAGAGCTTACCAGGTTACAGGAAGAAAGGCTGAAAGAAACAGTAAAAAGGGTTTACCATAATGTGCCTCATTACCGGAAAAAGATGCAGGCTATAGGGCTTGAACCCGGGGATATACAAAGCCTCGAGGATTTAAAAAAGCTTCCTTTTACCACCAAACAGGATTTGAGAGATACCTATCCGTACGGAATGTTTGCGGTACCGCTGTCCGAAATAGTGAGAATACATGCATCTTCGGGGACAACCGGTAAACCGACCGTTGTAGGCTATACCAGGCGTGATATTGATACATGGGCTGAAGTTACTGCACGTACGCTGGCATGTGCAGGCGGAAACAAGAATTCGGTTGTACAAATAGCATATGGATACGGGCTTTTTACGGGAGGACTCGGAGTTCATTACGGGGCCGAAAGAATAGGGGCTTCCGTGATACCAATATCCGGGGGCAACACAAAAAGGCAAATTCAAATAATGAAGGATTTCGGCTCCACCATACTGGCCTGTACACCTTCTTATGCCTTGTACATGGCTGAAGAGATGGAAGCAATGGGTATAAGCAAGGACGAGTTAAAAATGAAGGCAGGTATTTTCGGCGCAGAGCCCTGGTCGGAACAAATGCGTGAAGAAATCGAAAAGCGTATGGGCATCCTTGCTATTGATATATACGGCTTAAGCGAGGTAATAGGACCGGGGGTTGCCAGCGAATGCAAGTTCAAGTGCGGGCTGCATGTATTCGAGGATCATTTTATCCCCGAAATAATTGACCCTAACACAGGGGAGTCTTTACCGCCAGGTTCCGTAGGAGAACTGGTATTTACGACAATAACCAAGGAAGGGTTGCCTTTAATCAGGTATCGTACCAGGGACATATCAGCCTTGGATTATAATGTCTGCGAGTGCGGGAGAACCTGCGTGAGAATGAAGAAAGTCATGGGCAGGACCGATGACATGCTTATTATAAGAGGTGTAAATGTTTTCCCATCGCAAATCGAAAGCGTCCTGCTGGAAATTGGAGATGCCCTGCCCCATTACCAGCTGATTGTAAGAAGGGAGAACAACCTTGATACACTTGAAGTACTGGTTGAGGTTAACCAGGAATTGTTTTCCGATGAGATTAGAAAACTGGAGTCAGTGGAAAGGAAAATCAAGAACTCAATTGAAAGTGTTCTTGGGCTGAGCGCAAAAATTACCCTGGTTGAGCCCAAGACGATAGAGAGAAGCGAAGGAAAGGCCAAAAGGGTAGTTGATTTAAGAAAAATTTAAGGAGTGGTTGTCCCATGGTAAAACAGATTTCCATTTTCCTTGAAAACAAGTCCGGGAGATTGGCTGCTGTTACAAGGGTTTTAGGTTCCAACGGCATTGACATTAGCGCCCTTTCAATTGCCGACACCACTGATTTCGGGATTTTAAGAATTATCGTTAATGATCCCGGCAAGGCTATCAAAGTCTTGACAGATAACGGCTTTACGGTAAGAAGCACTGATGTTATTGCCATTTCGGTTCCCGACAGGCCGGGTGGACTGGCTGATGTCCTGGAAATCCTTGCAAGGCAGTCTATCGGGATAGAGTATACCTATGCTTTTGTCGGGAAAATTGAGGGTGAAGCACTGGTCATATTGAGGCCGGATGACCCGGAAAGAGCTTACGAGGTTTTAAAAGAAAACAACGTAAAGGTACTGTCGGCCGAAGACGTTCACAGCTTATAAGGTTTGTAAATCCTCGGGTGGTTATATGTAGCTAACGCTGTATGCAGTCAAGGTTAAGCTCTTCCGGGGTAACATGAGGCAAAAGCTGCAAGTAGCTTAAGCTATGTCCCTGCCGTAGTTATATCCGGCCAAGCAGGTACCTGTATATAAAATACTTGGTAATGCCAAGGTTGTCTTTTATTTCAGCAACCAGCGTGCCGTAGAAAGCAAGGACGGTATTTTTATGGCTTTGCATCATTTCAGCAGGGCTGTACCTGGCGAGAACAAAAAGATCCATGGTTTTTCCGAAGAAAGAATACTTTTGTAATTCTTCAGCATTGAGAATCCTTTTTGCAAAGCTGTCCTTGTCTTCGTTCTTGTAACTGTACTTTTCAAAGATGAAATAATTGTTGATTCTCCTGGAGTATTCAAGGGGTGTTTCCCCTGGTTCCATGGGAAAACCGTGGGCCGACAGGATATTGATATAGTGCCCTACTAGTTCTATAATACTGTCCCTCGGGGACATTCTTTTTATTTTGCTAAAAAAATACCTTCTTTTAAGAGTGCTAATAACCATGAACAATACTAACATTGCAATTAAAACAACAATCATCCAGATGAAAAACAGCCTAATATTCAACCGGGGATTCGCGGTTTCAGTCTCTTCTGAAGGTGTAAACCCGTCAAAAATTGATGGCGCGTGCATTTCAATCATCTCCATGTATTCCTGGAAATATGGGCCTTCGTAGAAACTTTCGCTTATCATTCCCGTGAATTCACTGCCGTTGTAAAAGCTATAAGCAAAAGGAGCGGTTGGTTCGAATGGTACCCAACCAAAGCCCTCAAAATATACTTCCACCCATGCATGGGCGTTCTGGTTGGTTACCCGGTAAGTGTTTTGGTCCTCGGGTTCCGGGGGCAGCATGTAACCCTCCACGTATCTTGCCGGTATCCCGGCCAACCTCGAAAGAATCACCATGGAAGATGCAAAATATGTGCAATAGCCTTCTTTCAAATCAAATAAAAAGTAATCCACGAAGTCCCTGCCCTTCGGGGTTGGACCGGGTTTTAAAGTATATGTGTAGTTCCTGGACAAGTATTCTTCTATTGCTTTAACCTTGTCATATTTATTACCTTTCCCTGAAGTTATGGCCTTGGCAAGTTCCAGGATCCTTTCGGGAATACCTGGCGGCAATTGCAAGTATTTATCATATATCCGGGCAGCCCTTTCGGACAGCATTTCAATGTAATCGTTAAAACTGCCCCTAAGCCAGATGCTATCCCTTCTTGCATTTCTTTCTATTATGCTGCGGTAGCCTTCCGGCATGTTGCTGTAAAATCCCTGCCAGCTTTTTCTTAGTATACCTGTTATGTCCTCATCCAAGTAATCTATGCCATACAGTTTTAACGTATATTGATAACCTTTTCCAAGCCTTTTCTCAAAAGAAAACATGCCTTCTTTATCGGTATAAATTGCCTGGTTTGTGCCTGGCGGAAAAATGATATTTTGCATTTTTAAAGAAGTAAACAGTGTCTTTGTACTAAGGTTTAAATATGTTATATTTATTTCAATTCCTTCCAGGAGCTTTTCCATGGCATCATAATTATTGGAAAAAACGTATAAACCGATTAACGGTTCGAGGGCTTCACAAAAATGCTCCCTTTGCTCACATACCTCAAGGTCGCGGGGCACATAATCACCAGGTACAAATACAAGGCCTTCCAGGCTTTCCGGGTTTTCAAGGTTATCAAGGCTTTCAAAGCTTTCAAAGACAGTCAGGCTGTTATCGCTGTTAATCCAGGAATAACCGGTGTAAAAATCCTTGCAGGCTCCTTTAAGATAAATTCTCCTGGGTGTTTCAACCCTTAGAACCGGGGTTTTATCAATCTTGACTTTCCCGCCCAGCCGGTCCTCGTCCTGCCCAAAACCGGTGGAATGAAAGGAAAAATACTCGTAGGAAGTGAACTTGAAATTGTCGTTCATAAAATC
>JAAZDH010000075.1 GCA_012512865.1 Clostridiaceae bacterium
ATAACCCTACATCCTTGGGCAGCAGTATTTTCCAACAACCGCGCAAGAATGATTCACCCCAATAATTGGTTCCCCCGCTTCTTTTAAAGAATTCGGCGATCTAAAGTTTAGGCAATAATCTTCAATAATCTTATGATTACTAATTATGTGCGATAATTATTGTTTAATTAACTATTTATTATTCATATTATTAATAATTTTTGATTATTCCTTTGAAGTAATTAAAACAAAATCCGTTACTTATTTTACCATGAATTTTTAATTATTGCAACTACTGTTTTTTTGATACTTTATTTCCCTTGACGCTACCCTTGACTAAAGCCATATTAATGAAATCCTTTATTAACCTTTTCCCGCCCGATAGTTTTTAAAGTTTTTTTTATACATGTTTAGTAATGACATTTCCTTTCAATTTGTTCCTTAAACAGAATCGCGTATAAACACTGTATAATCTTTCTCTTATTTTTTCATGCTTGCTAAATAGGGCTGTTAAATTTATTCTATCACAATGGCCAAGGATTCAGAGTAAAATATTATTTTACTACCTTTAGAAATGCATGTGTTATTTTTTAATTAAATTCCATTTTACTAAACAATGATGATCTCTACTTCATTTATTCTATAAAAATTTTGCATTATGGTATTTTATTTCTCATTCCTGCAATAGCTTTACGCTAGCCAAAAAATATTAAGCAAATATTATTTGATTCAAAATAAAACTGTGCCGGTGCAAAAACCTTTGTCAGCCCCATTTATGCATAACATAGGCCATATATAGTACAGGCTGCATATAGAATTTACACGGGTAAACCGGTTGACCATGACAAGGCAAAAACCTGGTGAAACAGGAGGCCTGGAGTAACGTTTATGTTTGGTACGCTTTTATAAACATTTATTTACGTCACTTAATATATCAACCGCTCTTTTTTTACTATTGAGGTATTCAGTATCATTTCCATGCTGTATTTTATATGCACATGCACATATAAAGCTGAATATCAAATCATATGCTTTTCGCTTTAAGACTGCTTCTTTCGAACTATTTAATGGTATTCCATAACCTTTCATGAAGAAAGATTCATTTGGCCATAAAACAAACTCAAATTCTCTATCTGCAAACATTGCGTGATCAGCATCTATAATTGCAGCAATACTCCAATCCTCTCCTATTTTTTTAACAAGAACATTGGGAGCCCATAAATCAAAATGCACAAGACTTGGAGTTTCACTAATATCAAAAATGTCTAAGTTCTTACTAATAAAGCTATCAAACTCTTTTATCTCTTTATCATCAAAAATACTATTATTAGATGATTTTCGGGTTAACTCATCAGAAAAAAGCTTAATAACATCTGGCCATTTACTTGATCCAAATATACTTCCATCCGGTTTAGGCCAACCAAACTTATTTGACTTGATTTTGTGTATTTTGGCCGTATAAATTCCAAGTTCATATCGAATTTTATTCTTATAGCTTATGGGAAATGACGGGTCATTTAAAGGTATGCCATCAATATACTCAGTTATTATATAACTTCCAGGTATGATTTCATGACTTTCGTCATACTTTACAATATTAACAGTTGGTATCCCATTCTCCTTAAGTAGCTTGTATATGGTTTGTTCCACTGCCATAACGTTTTGCTCCCAGCTGAAAAGCAGCTCTTGTCTAATTGGGGCAATGCGTAATACGTAAATATTTGATGGGTATTCGGTTTTTACATAATATGATGTATTAAACAAACCGTTTTTAATTCTTTTAAACGACTGGACAACTGTATCTTTGCCAAAATTAGTTTTAAATATTTGTTCTATATCTTCCCTTGATATATCTTGATTAATCCTGGAACCTTGGTTCATGGCTAAGTAACCTCCATAATGTTTTTATTAATATAACTAACACTTTGCGGGTATATTGCAAAAAACTTTACTGGTCTTTTGCAAATAATTTTACAAAGCAATAATCATGTTATAAGGCTTCATAATACCAGCATTTTTTTAAACTTTAAGTAATAAATATATTTTAATAAACAAATATATTTCTTAAAAATAAGACTGTTCCACTAATTGCCAAAAAGACTATAGCAATTCTCCTTACTGTTATTTCTTTCATCTTTGCATCAATTTTTATTCCTAGTATCATTCCCAAAATCACGGCAGGTAAAAGAAATAAAGTAATAATTACCACTTCTTTATTTAAAATACCTTTATATAGGTACAAAAACAATCTAAAAATATTATCAACCATAAAAACGCAACAAATATTACCCCTAAATTGGTTTCTATTTTCGGTAGTTCTATTGATATAGGCAATTAAAAGCGCACCAATTCCATATAATCCAGTTAATATTCCGGAAACTACTCCAATAATTATAAGAAAAACACGGTTGCCTTTTTTTGTTCTACTACATATTGGTTTTTTTATCAACATTTCCATTGCTATCCCTACCACTACTATTCCTAGAATAGATTTCAGTACCCTGTCATTGCCAGATTTCAATAATATTGTCCCTGGAATGGTGCCTATCAACATTACTAGTGATAAAGGTATCACAACTTTTAATGATATACTTCTCCTTTCTCTCCAGACCAAATATGCATTAGTTGGAATACTTATTAAAAGATCAACAGGAGTAATTAGCCTATTTGGTATTATAAAAGAAAATAATAAACCCATCACTAGAGTATTTCCAAATCCAGTAATTCCTTTAATAAAATACGCTATCAAAGTAGACAATAAAAGGTATAAAACTTTTACCACTATACTCATAATATTCATAAACAACAGTAGCTTCTATGCACACCTATGCTCCATCCGCTTGCCGCGTCAAGGCAACTTAAGCTTGGTCATGGATTCTACTCTAGTCAATCCTAGTTAATATAATAATGTCTGAACCAAATTGAAGCTGTTTTTCAAATTCTCTGCGAACATCTGGTTCCATGCATTCCAACTTGTAATTTGCAGTCGCAAGATATGGGTCAGGTAAATTTACATCCAATCCTTCATTAACTAATTCATATCCACGTACAATCTTCTCCTTCCCAGGCCTTTGATTCAGGCTGTTTAGCTTATAACAGGCAGATGTATCAAGACCGCGTAATTTTAATCTATTTAATCCTTTCGGGCTGCCATCGCGGAAAATAAATACCACGGCTTCTGAAGCATCACGCGCACAATATTGCACAGCATGCCACTTGTCTTCATTCTCGAGAAGTTTCGACCGGTATATATCTTCCTTGAACATATGGCGATATTGTTTAAAATGTATTATATTTCTTTTAAAAGCATCATTAAATCCGGGAGGTGCATTTTTCAATCTTTGCGACACTAAGCCAGTAATATTTCCCATTGATAGCCCCCCTTGTGCCATGAGTCTACGGAAGAAATAATCAAGGTATGATACTTCATAGTAAGTGGAATACTGTAAGGAATGCTCAGAATCGGATGTACCAAAAACATACTCCAGGCTGCCCCATACATATGGACCTACCATAGGACCGGTAACAAAATGATTAGCATATGCCGGGAGAATATACTTACACCTTGGATTAATTGGATTAACGCTTGCATTACGCATATCAAATATGCATTCCCAACCTGATAGGTGCGGAAAACGTTTTATCAAGTAATTCATTATCTCACGTCTTCCTTTCACATGAGCGTACCCGCCGTCGCCTGCTGCATGTCCATGGTCCGTACGGTTACATAAATAGCTAACTGTACCCGAAGGATCCCATTTTATCCAGTCCACATGCCACTCTTCTATAATCCGAGCTAATTCATTCTTTAGCCATTCAACCACTTCAGGATTACCTAAACATAATTGTGTCATACATGAAAGCGTAGGATGAGTGGATTCTAAATTTTTGCCATTAATCTGGGCTACCCATTTGCTAGGAATTTCGCCCGACAACACGCGTTTACTATCCACATTCTGGGGATCCACCCATATACCAAACTTCATTCCTTTTTCATGAACTTCCTGGGATAGGTATTTCATACCGCGGGGAAATTTTATTTTGCTTTCTTTGTAGCTTCCAAGACCAGCAGCCCAATCATTTGTACCTGGTATTATAGAACTACCTTCGTACCAGGACGCATCAAGCACAAAATACTCAAAACCCATCCATGATGCAAATTCCAAATCTTCAAGATATAACTTTTCAGCTGCATCATCGGTATACCATACATTATATGACAACAAGGGAGTTTCATTGCCAGTCGCAGGTAAAATATGTTTTTCCAAAACATATTTCAATGCATTCTGTGCGTTATCAACATCTCCATGTACTAAACTAATGAAAACCTCGGGAGATTCTATACTTTGACCTGGTGCAAGCTCATAACATATACTTTTTTCATATTGCGGAACCGCTCCTATACCGGCATAAATTAAAATAGAATCATTTTCATATTCAATATTAACATCCCATGACATCTCATTGCGACCGGATACGACATATCCACCCTGGTCACCGGCTATTAAAAGTATTTCATTATGCTTCACATTTTCTATAGCTGTCCATCCATTAAAAGTAGTTTTCTTATTAGTTGATATGTCTATTTCAAACTTTGTAATATTATTACTCTTTAACTTCTTCATGTCATAACTATAAAATGACAGCAGGGGATCATTATGCAAAATCCTAATGCAAAACGGGTTAATCTGGTAAATTTTAGAAATAGTAGCATTGCCTATATTTTCAACCTTGCAATAACATCCAATTACACACGAGCCAGGGTATATTGAGTAAAATGATGTAACTTTCATACCCGTTTGCTCTTCTAATACAGATATTTCAAGTTGAACTACTCCATCTTTAAGTTCGTGTACCTTTTCTCCTGCAAGTTTAAAACCATATACTGGATCAAATCCTGTTATTGTTTTGTCAGCACGTTTTATATATGCACCACATGTCTTGTTAAAATCAGCCCAATCGAACCCAGTCCCTAAATTACGCAGACTCTTTAAGGTCATACCTTCTTTATCGCATAAATTTAAAATGCAACTAACTAAATTATTAGATAGAATCCAACCTTCTGTATTTTTTTCAATTTTTGGAATGTTATAATTTTCTAATTGTGTTCTCTTTAAAACTATATCATTGCATTTCCTTTCTTCGTTCCTGGTTTTATTCATTTTATACCCTTCCTTTCCATTTTAAAATATAAACCATGGGTATTTGAGTTAAAAAGTATTAATTAAAAATACAAGTCCCACCTCTCTTCAAAAAGCTCTTTTCCCCACTCATTACTTTTAATTGTTTCTGTTAGTGAAAAGCCATAACTTTCATAAAGGTGTCGAGCTGTTTTCAATATGTTTACTGTCCAAAGGAAAACATGTGTATAGTTTTTATTTTTACAGAAGCTAATGGCTGTCTGTATTAATTTATGTCCCAATCCCATCCCGCGCCATTGAGGTTCGATAAGAAACCATCGCAGTTGTGCAGTGGAATCGTTAACCTTCACTATTGCTATACAACCTACTATTACTCCGTCAATTTCTGCAACCCATATGTTTTCTTTATTTTTATCATGGTCTCTATCAAATTTCAGAACATTTTCCTTAACATAATCACCAAACTTAGAATTAAACCCATTCTCTTTTTCATATAGGTCCATGTGTCTTTTAATTATATGCAATATATCCTTTTGCCTATAGGTTCTTATTGTAACAGGATATCCTTTATCAAGCCAAACACGGCTTCTATCACTTTTATGTTCTATAGAATTAATTAATTTATCCTGTTTATCCACTTGATTTACCTTCCATTTATATGTATTTCGTACCTCAATAATTAAACATGAAACATGATGTATAAAGGTTATTTAGTTTGCTGCAATTGTGCCAGGAATGTCAACAGTAACTATTAAGAATAAATTAAAAATATAAAGCAACATCATTTCCAGCCTGTACCATCCGTCACGGAAAAACTTAGAAACCAGCAATATTCATTCTTCGCTTCCAATACACTATTCGTCCCGTGTATTTTTGCAAAATCAACCCTATCAAAAGCTCCTGTACAGGGTTCAGGAGCTATGTTATATAAATTATGGAATGATCCTTCATTAACCCATATGCTAAAATAAGGTACCTTATCTTCAGGAAACGAAAGCTTCAAAGCAGTTCCATCGCTGTTGTATTTATAAATACACCAGCCTTCAGGTATTCTCTTGTTAAAATAATACTTATAATTATTTCCCTTGTTATTTCTTGGAGCAGTTATATTGAGAGCTTGCAACTTGCCATCCAGCCGAGTTGTCTTTGGCCACTTCATATGATACCCGTATTTCCCAAAACCACCATCTTCCGAAAATACACAAGTAATACCTGCTTCGTCATCATACGGAAGAATGATTTCTCCTCCCTCTTCAGCATTGATCATTGGATGTGCAGCCCAAATAAAATCCATATCAAAATGACTCAAGTTTGTTGCCTTATATTCAATTTTCAATGTATTACTAGTCTCAAACCTTATCCACTTCTCAAGCTTATATGGCAACCTTACTCCATATGTGCTCATGTAAAGACATGAGTCCTCAATTTTATAACTCCAGCATAAGCTGTATACCTCCCCGTGATCGGGAAGTTTTACTCCGTTCCATGGATAAGTTTCATAATAGCAAACATCGATAGTTGGAAACATATCGTCAAACCCGCTGCACTCAGCATCAACATAGATTCCATCATACCTGGGAATTTTGTACTTTGGATTATGGGCCTGTGAAAGGAATTCCCTGCCTGTTTCCTTCCAGACAAGTGAAGCCATTTTTCCTCCCAGTTTGGGCAAAAAATGTGCTTTTAGCTTGTCGTTTTCCACAACAACAGATTCCACATCTTTATAAAACGACTCATAAATATTTGTACCCATATTTCTCACCCTCATTTCAACAATAAATTATTCTAAATTTATTGTTGCTTAAATTATTTTCGATATTTTTTAGCAGCTTCAAACAGTGCCACTATGTTTTCAGGAGGTGTATCCTCCTGTATATTGTGCCCAGGTGCGAGAATATATCCACCTCCTTGGCCCATTATCTTTATCATTCTTTCTACATCAGCTTCAATATCTTGCGTGGAGCCGTAAGGAAGCATGTTTTGTACATCAAGTCCTCCCCAAAACACAATTTTATTCCCAAAAGTTTCTTTTAGCTTTACAGGGTCCATGTTATTTGCTGTGATTTGAACCGGATTCAAGATGTCTACACCCGCATCTATTAAATCATCAATTAGCGGAAATATAGAACCACAACTATGAAGCATAATCTTTACATCTGCCTGTTCATGTATAAACTTAAATATTTCTTTATGATATGGTTTAATCACATCCCTGTATGTTCCTGGTGACATCTGCGGACGATCTTGCATTCCTAAATCATCTGCATAGCCGATAACTTGAACATACTTTCCTACCTGGCCAAGATAATTTTTAAAAAACCTCTTTTGTAAGTCCAACAGTATATCCATG
>JAAZDH010000076.1 GCA_012512865.1 Clostridiaceae bacterium
GTATATTTTGTATATTATAAAAAAGTATGTTTTTCTATTTTTTTGAAGTAGTTAATTTCTTTCTTAAATTTCGTTAAGAGCAAATTAAAATTATCGGTATCGTAAAACGGCATCAAGATAATCGGCCCGTTAAAGCCAACCCGCTTAAGATCGACGAATAATTTTTCATAGTTGCTTTGCCCTTCAAAGGCAGGTACAAAGAATCTTTCCCACCCTTTATCCCCTTCATCCGATATAGCCACCCGCATACTGCATGCATCCTTTGCCCCCAGTACACCTATATATTCCCTTAACAAATCCACCTGGTATGAAAAATCCTCGTACCCTTCCTGGTTGTAATTATTTCCCGGGTCGATTTTTATACCGATATAATTCGGATTCAGCTCTTTTACAATCGGGTACGCCGATGTGGCATTATGCGGGTAACAGCCGCCGTGAAGCTGTATTATTGCTTTAATATTGCTTTTTTCTGCTGTTTCAGCTATTTTTTCGGCCAGGTTCCTGGTGAGCCCGTACAAACTTCTTGCTTCCACCACATTTTTATCAACGTAGCCAACGCGTACAAAACAAATCCCGTTATCGGAAAGAAATTTTAGTATATCCGGGTTTTCTGCCAGGTACTGCATGCCATATGGCACTTCTGCGTATTTTACCTTTAGTCCATACATTTCAGCTGCCTTTATGTACCCTGGCAATTCTGCCTTGTAGTTGCTTGGCGAAATCCAGTACCCATCCCTTATTAGTGCAGTAGGACCGTTAATTCCCAGGTTTGCACACAACTCCATTAGTTCTTCCATTTTCAAATGATTAAAAAACTTCGGAAACAGGTAATAATTCATGTAACATTCTCCCTTTAATTTCTTTAATTTTCTTTAAATTTCATTTTTTATTGCATTTATTGTTGTTAATTTTACTGCCAAATGTATTACTTATCGTCGTTAAATATAATACCTATCGGCTTCTGACAGGTCGTATCTCCTTGATTCCAGCTTTTTTGCAGCAAGTATCCAAAAATAAGTATTTTTCACCCCCGGAATTGCAACCGTGGGATGATACCCATATGGCATTGCTACAACATCACCTTCTTTTACAATATGAACGGTAATTTCATCCGGTTTCCCCGGATTACAGTAAACAATATGCATGCCAAATCCCGGCGGGGGCATGCCAAAATAACAGTAAATCTCTTCCAGGTGTTCCCCATGCTGGTGAGGCGGCCAGCTGGTCCATGAGCCATTTCTTCCAAAAGTTATGCCGCATATAAGGCGCGAAGCAGGTACTTCAGGATTCAACGTAAAATAAACATCTCTCTCGCATACCCCGTTTCCATGTATTTGGCGGATCTCACCAAGGGGAAGATCTTTTATATACTTCCTAAAAAATTCTTTTCCTATTCCTTCGCACTCTGCAGCACCTATGTAAAATATACAGTTTTCCAAAGCCCTTATTTTCACTCTTGTTTTTCCCGGTATATAAAAACTATCGAATTTGTTCATGCATTCTTCCAGTTTTTCAGATTTAATATGGCTTTTCCCATTTATAAGCAACACATTCATTTCAAGTCTTCCTGAATCCAGGACATATTCTTTTCCACTGGTAAGATTAAGCCTGTACATATACGCAAACTCACACCCGGTTTTCCCGGGAGAAATTACTTCGTGAAAACCTTCTATAACAGGAGATGGTATTTTCCATTCCTGTGGGCTTTTTTCAGGTGGCACTTCTTTCGTAAGCCTTCTTATGTGCTGCACATAATCCACCGAAATATCATCCTTTCTTTAACCTTTTTCCTACCCAGGCACTTTATAAAATACATGAACCATACAGTATAAATATATTTCAATATAACTTGTGAAGCAAAACCATAATATAAATTCTTAATTTTTCCATTACTACAGTCATTATTGCAGTTAATACCATTGTTAAAATATGCAATTACAAACATACAACATTATGCAACATTGCACTTTTCATAGCCGCCTCCTGCACTCTTATTACATCAATGACTTTCTTGCCTGATGTTATTGCTTCCCTTTCCTCGACAATGGATTCTGCGAATTCAATATATTGCATTGCAAAGTTACTTAATTTTTGTTTTTCATCCCAGGTTATTGCACCATTTTTCATTAGGCATGTCTCATCATCCAGTATAAGCGTGCCTTTAGTGCCTTGTATGTATCTCCTGTACATTATTTCCGAGGATGAGAGCATTTTGCCTGCTCCATCCCACTCCATATCGTTAAGCCTTGTATTCCATGACATTTTAATGGTGGCATGTCTTTTTTTCGAGAAACCAATAACTATAGTCGCTTCATCTTCCCCTTCCCATTCCGGGTTTACTGAATAACTTTCGCAATAAACACGTAAGGGTTTTTCGTTAAACATCCAGAGAATATAGTCAATGATATGGTTTCCCCACAAGGGTATCAATAAGCCGCCTGTTTTTGCCGCTTCTTTCCACCACCCGGTCTGAGGTTTCTGGAGATATGCAAATAGTAAGCCGGTTATACTTACCAGGTCCCCTATTTCTCCCTTATCCAGAAGTTTCTTTGATTCAAGAACTGCGTTATAGAAACTGCGGCTTTGTCCTACCATCAACGAAACATTGTTATCTTCCGCGGCCTTTATCATTTCCTCGCATTCCACAACAGTAAGGGCCATGGGTTTTTCAACTAAAATATGTTTTCCCGCTTTTGCACATTTCACTGCAAATTCCTTGTGAAGGTAATTCGGCAGACAGAGGTCGACAGCATCAAATTCAACGGATTCCAATGCTTCTTCAAAATTAGTAAAGATGTATTTCACTCCATAAGTTTCCTTGAATTGCAATGCTTTATTTATAGTTCTGTTTACTGCCGCTACTATTTCAACATGTCCCGGAACTTGCTTTGCGCCTTCAATATGAC